>JALRLN010000042.1:0-4707 GCA_023254445.1 Candidatus Poseidoniaceae archaeon
GTCTCCGCAGCCTCCCGGGCGGCCAGCGCCTCGGCGAGCCGGTCCTCGGCCTCGGCCAGCCGGGCGTCGGACTCGCTGCGGCCCTGCAGCGCCTCGGCGGCCCGCTCCTCGGCGATCATCCGCACCGCGGCCTGCTCGGAGGCAGCCTTCTCGGCCGCGGCCCGCAGCGCGGCGAACCGCTCGGCCGCCGCGGTCTGCTCGGCCCCCCGGGCCTCGAGCTCCTCGACCGTCGGGCCGGTGTCCTTGCGGCGCAGCCAGCGGCGCCCGGCCTCCCCGCCAGCGGGGGAGTCGGTCGGCGGCACGTCGGGGGAGGTCATCGCGGCAGCAGCCTACTCAGGTACAGCCTTCTCGCGGGGGACGGAAACCGCTCGTCGAAAGACAGACCGAACACGTCGGCCAGCCAGCGGTCCCCGCGGAGCGGGCGCGCCGCAGGGCCCGTTCGGTCTGCGTTGTGACGGACCTCCCCGCCCGAACGGCTAGTAGACGAGCGCCTGCGCCCCGTCCGCGAGGACCTCCTCGGCGAACGTCGCAGCACCCGCGACCCGCACGCCCTCGCGCACGTCGGCCTCGCCGATCGCGCGCCGGGCGGCGCACTGGGTGCACAGCGTGACGGTGCCCGACGCCAGCACGACGCCCAGCAGGTCCTCGACGGGGGTCGCGTGCTCGAGCCCGAGGTCGGCACCGCGGCCGGGGACGGCCCACCAGGACGCCTCGCCGGTCAGCCACAGCGACACCGAGGCGCCCGCCGCCGCAGCCGAGGCCGCCACCGTGAACGCCTGGCTCGCCCGCTCGGGGGCGTCCTCGGCGCAGGTCACCTTCACCACGAGTGTCCGGGTCACGTCCCCCACCCTAGGTCGGCAGGCGCGCCGCCCGCGTACGGTGGAGGGGTGGCGTTCGAGCTCCCCCCCAACCTGCACCCGAACTGTGGTCCCGTCGCCTGGCTGCTCGGCAGCTGGATCGGCAACGGCCACGGCGACTACCCGACGATCGAGCCGTTCCAGTACGGCCAGGAGATCGTGTTCCAGCAGGACGGTCGCCCCTTCTTCCACTACTTCGCGCGGTCCTGGGTGATCGACGAGAACGGCGAGAAGGTGCGCGACGCCGCCCAGGAGACCGGCTTCCTGCGCTGCCCCGAGCCCGGCAAGGTCGAGATGGTGCTCGCGCACAACATCGGCTTCTCGGAGATCTGGTACGGCGAGGCCGCCGACGGGAAGCTCGAACTGCGCACCGCCGGTGTCGGCTACACCGAGACCGCCAAGGAGGTCACCTCCGGGCACCGGCTCTACGGCAACGTCGAGGGCGACCTGCTCTACGCCTACGACATGGGTGCGGTCGGCGAGGACCTCCAGCCGCACCTGTGGGCGCGACTGAAGCGGGCCTGACGTGCGCTCCCCCCTGTTGGACCTCCCGGGTGCGGTCGCCGGTGACGGCACGGACGCCCCGGTCGCCGCGCACTACGGTTCCTTCAACGCCGAGCAGCGGACCCTGGAGTCCGGCGCCGGCTTCGTCGACCTCTCCCACCGCGACGTGGTCCGGATCAGCGGACCCGACCGGCTGACCTGGCTGCACTCGCTCACCACCCAGCACTTCCTGGAGCTCCAGCCGCGGGAGTGGACCAGCGCGCTCATCCTGTCGCCGCAGGGGCACGTCGAGCACGCGATGACCGGGTACGACGACGGCGAGTCGTTCTGGGCGCACACCGAGCCCGGCGCGTCCGGGTCGATGCTGGAGTTCCTGCAGCGGATGGTCTTCATGACCCGTGTCGAGCTCGCCGACGTCTTGACGCGCTTGTTCCGTCGCGTGACGTGGGAGGCCGTCCCGCTGCTCGACACGATGCTCGAGGACGAGGACGAAAGCGTTCTAGCGGCGGCGAGCGCCACGATGCACGACCTTCGCTTCCTTGATGAAGACCGCTGGGTCGCCACGATGCAGCGCGCCCTCCATCACCCGGCCCCGGTGGTCCGGCGCAACGTTGTCGCAGGCCTGCGCGACTACGTCGAACAACGGCCTGAGGACCCCGATGGTTTGCTTGCGCTGGCGTGGTCGGACGGGGACGAGGTGGTGCGCACCCGCTTGCGCGAACTGCTGTTGCGCATGGACGAGGTCGCACCCGAGCACCTTGAACAGGTGCTCCGGCGGACCGAGCACGGCGTGGAGGACCTGCTCGCCTCCATCGACGTGCGTCGCGAGGGGCGTGGCGCTGCGTGGCGTGCCTACCTCAGCGACGAAGGTCCGCGACCTGTTGCCCTGGTGGCCGAGCCGGTTCGCCCCGAAGCACACGACATGAGCGAGGTGCCGGCGCCGGACCTCGACGATGCGCTCGACCTGCTGGACGACGACCTCGGGTTCCTCGACTGAGGTCATTCTTCCTCGTCGAGCACGTGCACGACCGCGGCCACGTACAGGCCGTTGAGGAGGAGCAGGAGGCCGATCAGGCTCAGGACAAGCCCTGCAGGTTCGGGCCACACGGCTGGCATCCACCCAAGACCGCTTGCACGGGCGAGGAGCAAGGCCACCAACCCCGCAGCGACCACGGTTGGCCACGTGCTGCGGGGGTCTTGCCAGCGGTCCACCGTTGGCAGGAAGCCGTCGCCAAAGGTTCGCCGAAACCATGCGAGGTAGAGGCATCCAAGCCCGATGAGGCCGAGGCCGCCACGGCCAATGGCGGCGCTTCCCCATGGGCCATCAGGCACCACGTCGACGAAGGTCTGGAGCACCAGAAGGACCCCCGTGACGGCCCAACCGACCCAGCCCGAAGCCATGCCTCGCTCAGCCGGCCCATGCTTGAAAGGGTGTCCGACCCTCCTTGCGCTGTGGCCCCCGTCGAAGACGCGCTCATCGTGGCCGGTGGCCTTGGGACACGGATGTTTCCCGCGAGCGCGATGCTTGCGAAAGAGGCGCTCCCGCTGGTGGACGTTCCGGTCCTGACCCACCTCATGCATGAGGCGGTCGAGGCGGGCGTGCATCGCATCCATCTGATCACGCGGCCCGGAAAGGACCTCACCGCGTGGGTCGAAGGACGCGGGGAGCATGCAACCCTGCGGCCGGAGGTCGCCGTCCGTCACCTCGACCCTGGACAGAACGTGGAGGTCTTCGTCCACCACCAGGTCGAACAACGGGGTCTGGGCGACGCGATTGGGTGCGCCCTGCACGCCGTCAACGGGCCCTTCCTCGTTCTCCTCGGGGACAACCTGCTGATGGACGAGCATGTTGGTTCGGACCACGTCCGGCCCTCCACGGCCTCACGACGCTTGGTGGACGCCTACGAACGAACAGGACGGCCGGTGGCCGCGCTGATGCAGGTGGCTGAAGCGGACACGGCGTCCTTCGGCATCGTCGAACTGGACGGGGAGCTGATCGTTGGCGTGGTCGAGAAGCCCGCTCCGGGAACGGCGCCCTCCACGCTTGCCCTGTGCGGGCGCTACCTGTGGACGGAGGACGCACGCGACCTGCTCAACCGCTACGACGTGGACACCCACGGCGAACTGCAAAGCATCGCTGTGCAGCAGCATTGGATGAACGGCGACGGCCTCGTCGGCGTTGATCTGGAGGGCATGCAGTGGTACGATGCTGGCCGGCCGCTCGCCTGGTTGCAGGCACAGGTGGACCATGCGCTTCGCCGTGACGACATGCGTGCGGACCTCGAAGCCTGGCTCCGCGCCCGGCTTGGCTGAGCATCACGCGGCAGCCGCCACCTCTGGCGCAGCCACGCGGCCGGTACGAAGGCCGCGAAGGTTCCACAGGATGAGCGGCGTCCCGATGACGGTTGGGAGCAACCACATCACGACACCACCGCCAACAGCCGTCAAAGAAAAGGCCGTCACGGTGGCGATGGTCCCGGCGCCCATGAAGAGGCCGTGCTGACGGATGCGGTCCTTCCCTCGAGGCGCGGTTCCTTGCTTCATCGCGCTTCGTTGCGTGAAGGCCAAGGCGGCACAGATGGCTGCAAAGACCAGGGGGACCACGGCCGTGGCCCCCGCCACGCCCTCATCGCCCTGGCCGGGCAACGCCATCGTCACGGCGACGGCCAACAAGCCGAGGGCGCCGACCACGCCCATGCCCAGCAACGCTGCATCGACGTGGCCGATCACGCCACGGCGGTTGTGACCAAGGCGCCACCCAACGAGGACCAGGTACGTCGAAAAGAAGGCGATGAACAACAGAAACGAAGAACTGCCAAGCGCCCAAAGCACGGCCGCCGTCGAACCAACGCCCACCATGGCCATCGCGTAGACCCGCCCGACCTTGGCGTGGAAGCGTGGACCCTTTTCGGTCAAGAACGCCAAAGCAGCCGTGAGGAGGGCGATGCTGCCGAAGCCAACGTGGAGGACCAGCATCATGCTGCGAAGGTCCATCTCAACCCTCCCCCGACGGGCAGCCGTCCGGACCCACCGTTTGACCTTGCGGCGTGCCCGCACACGCATCGAAGCGGTCGTACACGCCGTCTCCATCGTCGTCGATGGACCCGTCGGCGTTCGTGTCAAGTTGCGAGGTGGTGCACCCAAACCGGTCGACGGGTTCCCAGAACCAGTCGTCTGAGTCCTCGCACAGGTCGTTGAAGATGACACCGTCGAGGTCGGGGTCGTCTTCAATCAACGCGTAGGTCGGGGTCCCCAAGGTCATCCCGACCACCATGCCGAATCCGGTCAGCACCACGGCCGCGTCCCGAACGTGGTGCGCAGGCAGGTAGAGGGGGGTCACGATCGC
>JALRLN010000042.1:4806-10542 GCA_023254445.1 Candidatus Poseidoniaceae archaeon
TCGAGCCGCCGTGCTGGTGCGGTAGACCTCCGTGAACGAGCCGGTCACGTCGTGGCTGAAGGACATGAAGGCCAAGATCATGCTCAGCATCGTTACCGTTGTCCACACCGGAATGCTCGACCGGATGAGCAAGAAATGGCGTTCCATGTCCAACGTGCCGTCTTCGCTTGCCTCGGGTGAGGCGAGTTCCATGAGGATGTAGAAGCCGCCAGCAAGCAGGGTCAAAGCGAGGGTGGAGAAAGGTGACAATTCCACCGTCGGTTCGTCGTACGCAACGTTCCACTTGTAGAAAGCGTGCCAGGTGAGGCTGACGATGGCGATGAGCAGGAGGATCCACATCGTCAGCATCCAGTGCAGACGGGGGCGCTCTGGCCCGTTCAGCACGGCGCGCTCCTCGACGATGGAACCCAGAGAGATGAACAAGCGCGACATCCCGATGCCGGTGATCAGGACGTACGACACCGTGAGGTACTCGAAATTGTCCATGGGCGGGGAACCGAACGTTGGATTTCAAGCAATGGGCAATGGTCCTCGCAACGGACCACAGACCTGAGGTAAAGGCGCCTCAGCGTTGCCCGGGCTTCCAGAAACTGAGCGGTTCAGGGGCTTCTCCTGCTGCACAGCGGCCTGCGAGGTGGTCTGCCCGTTCGTTCCAGCGGTGCCCACGGTGCGCACGCACGTGCTCCCACGCAAGCGGTCGCTGCCGCTGCACCTCGTTCCACAGCGCCTGCAGCCGAGCGACCAACGCCCGGTTCGCTTTGGGCTTCCAGGTGCCGTCGGCAAGGTTGCCCGCGTAGGTTGAATCAGCACGGATGAGGACGCCCCCGTCGTCGGGTTGCTGAAGCACCCAACGCAGGGCATGGGCGAAGGCGCTGAGTTCGGCCGTGTTGTTCGACCCGACTTCCGCACCGAGGTAGCCTTCTGCATCCGCATCGGTCACCACCGGTCCGGCATCTTCGTGGACGAGGTCCCCAGACCCCCGACCGAGGCCGTCGTCGTTGACGACCACGACAAGCCCCCACGCCGCAGGCGTGCTGGCGTCCACGTTCTGGTTGCCAAGGCAGGACCCGTCGACGTACACGGTCCAGGTCGGTGCGGCCTCCATCGCCGCCCACCGCTCACTCGCCAAGCATCGCTGCGTAGGCCGCGGCGTCCATCAGGCCGTCAAGGGCGCTCATGTCCTCCAGACGCATGCGGACGATCCACCCCTCCCCGTACGGGTCGGTGTTCATCAGTTCGGGAGCGTCCTCAAGGGCCATGTTCACGTCAACGATCTCGCCGGCAAGGGGCGCGAAAATTGGGGAGGCGGACTTGACGGATTCGACAACAGCAAACTCGCCCATGTCGCCGACGTTGTCGCCTTCGCCGGGCAGTTCGATGTAGACGATGTCGGTCAGTGCGTCCTGGGCGTGGTCCGTGATGCCGATGGCGACGAGGTCGCCCTCGACGCGCAGCCATTCGTGCTCAGGGGTGTAACGGAGGTCGGCCGGAATCTCGCTCATGGTCTCACTCCGCCCTCCACGGGCGGACGTGGTTCAAGAACACACCGAAGGGCTCAGGCCTCCTCGTCGAGGGCGGAACGAAGCGCGTCAGCCTCGAGCCGGGCCCACGCACGGCTGCTCTGTTCGTCCTTCTCGAGGTCGGCCATCTCCTGCTGGAGCCTCACCTCCATCGCAGCATCGCCTTCGTCGGGAAAGAGCCGCAGCATCGCGGCCGAGCGCTGCCCGAGCGCGACCCCCGCCAGCATCAGGACGACGCCGAGCAGCAGGATGGCCGTCCCGCTGCCATCCCCAACCACCGTCGTGCGGCCGGATTGGAGGCCCATGGCCCATGCGAAGAGCACCGCGGCACCGCCGCCCATAAGGAGGCGCTGCGCTGCGCGGGCCGGCGGCATCATGCCGATGGCGTGGCGGGGCCGGTCTTCAACGTGGTGCGCTCAGTAGGTCTCGCGCATCAGCTTGTGGATCTTGTACGGCAGCAGCGCACGGTTGACGGGCGTGACCTCGAGGATACGGCCGTCGTCGCGGCGACGGATGTCCTGCAGCAGAGGGTGACGGCTCTTCTTGTGCAGGGTCAAGAGGGTGGGCTTGTCCACCTCGAGCACGCTGCGGACGGCTTCGACGTAGGCTTCGGATTCGACCGTGAACTTCCCGATCTCGTCGATGACGATGACTTCGGCCTCGTCGCGGGCCCGCATGAGGGCAGGGACAGCAATGCGTTCGATCTCGGCGAGGTCCAAACCCAAGCCAAGCACGCGCAACCGGTCGTCGTTGGAGCGGTGAGCGATGATCGCTTCCTCTTCCGTGACGATGTCAATGAGGCGGTAGCCCATCCGCTCGCTTCCTTCGAGGATCGGCTCCATGCGCAAACCGGCGATGAGGAGGGTGTTTGGGTCACCGCCGCGCATCCGCAGTTCCCGCTGACGCTCGTCAACGAGCATCTCGAGCACCTTGCCCATCACGGCGGACTTGCCGGAACGGGGAAGGCCGGTGATGCCAATCTTCGGATGAAGGCCCATGATGAAGCACCTTCCCGAAGCGAGTACGGTGAAATGGGTGGTTCCTGATATAAACCCTACCCCATAAGCATCCACCGTGACCGGAATCCGGTAATCATGAGGCTTGGCCGCCGACACCTGCGGCCCACATCAGGCCATCCTCAACCCATTGGAAGATGGCGTTGAGCAAGGAGGGCTCGAGGCCTGCTTCAGCACACATGGACTTCAGAAGGGCCACTTCGTCGTCGTCGTAGGCTCCATCGACCGCGGCAACGTAGGCCGCAAGGTGCAGGAGAAGCACATGATGCTCAGGGGCAATCGACGCCAGGGCGCCTGCCCACACGGGGGGCTCGAGGAGTTGGTTTCGGAGCGCGTTTCGCGCTTCGGGGTGCAGCATGGCGGCCCCCATGATGGCTTCCAAGCAGGCCGCTTCTTCGGCCACCACGGCACCGTCCGCAGCCGCGACGGCAATCAACACCTCAAGCATCGCATGACGTTGCTCGGCCGGGACGGCCGCCAGTGGAACATGAAGCACGCAATCACGCCAGTTCGTTGAGAAGGGCGAAGCCCTCGTTCATCCACGCAAAGCCACGCTCGGTCCATGCGAGCAACTGGTCGACCGCGTCATGACGCAAGCCCAAGTGAACGGCGATCTCGTCCAAGGTGGCGCGTTCGTCGTCGTCAACGTTGCCGTCGGCAGCGGCCATCAGCACGGAATCGCGAAGGGCGAGTCGCCCTGCTTCAGGACCAAGGCCTTCGAGGCATTCCCGCAGGCTCGGAGGGGATTTCAGGGCCGCACGGATCTCCTTGCGCTGGTTCGGGGAGAGCAGGGCGGTGCCGAGGCGTTGCTCAAACATGGCCATTTCATCGATGGTCAATTCGTCGTCCACGCGCGTCATGAAGGCCAGAAGTTTCGCGTAGGCGAAGCGCTCGGCTTGCGGCAGCTTGTGCAAGGTGTCGGGGAGCATTGCACCCCACCGCGCACCGCCGTTCATGAACTCAGCGGCATACCTCCATCAGGAAGGGGCCTCCGGAGGGGGAGCATGGCGCAGCCGGAGGTCGAGGTGTGGAGCCGGGCCAACTGCCCGGCCTGCACGGCCGCGAAACGGACCTTGGACGGGTTGGACGTCAAGTGGACCGAACGGCGGGCGGACAAGGATGCGGCCCATCAACGGCGATTTCAACGGGTCACCAATGGCGCACGCACGGTCCCTCAAATCGTAATCGACGGCACCTGCATCGGTGGCATGGACGACCTGCGTTCGTTGGTGCGTTCCGGCCAGTTCCATGCGCTGCTCGGCCGTGAACCCCCTGCCCCACGCCGGCGACGGTGGGCGTTCTGGCGGCGTGACGAGGCTCAAAACCCCTGAGGTCCACCATCGACCATGGACCCATCAAAAAACGTGCTCGGTGGCCCGCTCGACACCTGCTCGACGGAGCCCCTGACCGGCTGGTACCGCGACGGATGCTGCAACACGGACGGCACCGACCGTGGCCTCCACACGGTGTGCGCCGTTGTGAACGAAGCCTTCCTCGCACACGCCAAAGCGCAAGGCAACGACCTTGTCACGCCTGCCCAGCAGTTTGGGTTCCCGGGGCTCGTTCCCGGCGACCGCTGGTGCGTGTGCGCAGGCACGTGGTTGCGAGCAGCCAACGAGGGGCAAGGCTGTCCCGTGGACCTTGAAGCCACGCACGAGCGAACCCTCGAGGTGGTGCCCCTCGAGGTGCTGGAACTGCACGCGCTGTGATCAGTCGTCGTTGGTGACCACGTCGGACGGCTTGCCCGTCAGGACGGTGCGGAGGCGGGCGTTGTCCCGCTGCATCGCGTCCATGAGGTCGTACTTCACGCCGAGGTCGGCCGCCAGCACGCCGAGGGCCAGGCTGTCTTTGGGCAGGCACTTGCCGCCGAAGCCGCGGTTCAGTCCAAAGATCGGGTCAAGGTGCGAAGGCCCAATGGGTTGAGCCTGCGGTGCTGTGATGATGTCGCGAATGGCGTACCAATCTTCACCAAGGCCTTGGCAGATGTCCCACATCTGGTTGGCAAAGGTGACCTTGAGCGCATAGAAGGTGTTCTTGGTGTACTTCACGAGTTCCGCCTGGGTCGGCGTCACGCGGAAGGTTTGGTCCGTGCGAAGCACCCCGGCGTCACGGTGCTGTTGGAAGACCATCTCGGCGACCTCGGGGTGGTGGGTGCCACAGACGAGGATGTCCTGGTTCGCAAAGTCGTGCAGGCGCTGGCGCTCCACGAGGAACTCGGGCGAGTAGGCCATCTTCAGGTGGGGGTGCTCTTCGTGCCAGCGCTGCGTGGTGCCCGGCACCACGGTGGACTTGATCACCGCAGTGAAGCCTTCAGGAAGTGCCGCGAGGATCCCTTCAACGATGCTTGTGTCGCATGCCCCCGTCGCTGGGTCGGGGGGCGTGGGGACCGCGATGTAGGCCATGTCCACGTGGTCGATGACGTCCTCGAGGCGTGTGCCGCGGGCCGGGTCGTGCACGAAAAGTTCGTGCGCGTCCGCGAAACAATGCTCGATGGCCCCGCCGACCATGCCGGCTCCAATGATTCCAACCTTCATGCGCTCACCGTGTTGCGTCCCTGTGTGGGGTGGGGTCAAGTCGGCCTTCCTTGGCCATGATGCTCGCCTGCAAAAGGCTGGATGGGGTGCCGCAATCGACCCACGTCTCTTCACCAACGTTGAGCAATTCCGCGGCACCGAGCGCAATGTACCTTCGGTTGATGTCCGAGATCGAGAAGTTGGACCCGTTGGAGGCCAGCTCGTCGTCGAGGAAGGACCAGAAGCGCTCGTCGAAGAGGTAAATGCCACCAATGGCAAGGTTGGACACGGGCGTCGAGGGCTTCTCAACGATATCAACGACCGTGCCGTGCTCGTCGAGCACCGCCACGCCGAAGGCGCGAGGGTCCGCTTCTTCCCTCGCGAGCAACACGCAACCCGGCGCGTGCTCTGCCGACTTGAACCGCTCCACGTGGTCGGTCAATTCCACGGTGGTGATGTTGTCGGAAAAGTAGACCAGCAGCCTGGCGTCCTCGTTGTGCGGCCGTGCAAGGGAAAGCGCGTAGGCCACGCCGAGCGGTTCCTCCTCCATGACGTAATGAATCCGTTCGCCCGGCAAGCCAGCGCCAACGTGCTGAGCGATCTGCCCGATGAACTGGTTGGCCACGATGGTGATGTCCTGAATGCCAGCACGGCGGATGGTGCCGAGGGCATAATCGATGACGGGAC
>JALRLN010000043.1 GCA_023254445.1 Candidatus Poseidoniaceae archaeon
CTCCATGGAGGTGACCCGTGAATGATGCCCGACCTGTCGCAGGTGGGGCCCGCCGTGGACCCCGCTGCACCCGTGCCGGTGGACAGCAAGGTGCCCGCCGTGGTGTTCGACCACGTGTCGAAAACCTACGGGCGCATCCATGCCTTGAGCAACATCAACCTCGCCATCTCCGGCGGCGTCACCGGCATTCTTGGGCTGAACGGCGCCGGGAAATCCACGCTGTTCAACCTCCTCATGGGGCGCTGCCGGCCATCGAGCGGTGAGGTGCGGCTCTTCGGCATCGACCCGTGGAAGGACCCGAGCCCCTACGCACGGGTCGGCTTCGTTCCCGAGTCAGAAAAGCTGCACGACTGGATGACGGCGGGAGATTTTGTCGCGACCTTCGCCCGCCTGCATGGCCTTGGCCGTGAGCAGGCGCAAGCGGAGGCTGAGCGGGTGCTGACCTTTGTTGGCCTTCAGGAGAACATCCACTCCGAAATTGGGCGCTTCTCAAAGGGGATGCGTCAACGCGTGAAGATTGCGCACGCCCTCGTCAACGACCCCGACCTCATCGTGCTCGACGAGCCGCTCACGGGGTGCGACCCCTTGGCACGAACGACCATCATGAACGTCGTGCGTGAACTCGGTCGGATGGGACGAACGGTCCTCGTGAGCAGCCACATCCTGCACGAGATCGAGCGCATCACCGAACAGATCGTGCTGCTCCACCATGGGCAGGTGCTGGCGCTTGGCAACGTGCACGGCATTCGCGCCCGCCTCGACCGCATCCCGCACCGCATCCTCATCCACACGGACGACGCCAACCGCCTGGCGAAGACGACGCTCGACCTCGAGCACGTGCACGGTGTGCTCCTCCCCGGGGAGGGCAAGGTGGAGATCTTGACGCACGACCTTGGGGCGGTGCACAGCGCCTTGCCCTCCTTGCTGGTGAACGGCGGCTTCAACGTGCATCGCATCGACAACCCCGACGACGACCTTGAGTCGATCATCGGGCACCTCGTTGGCGGAGGTGGCGCGTGATGGCGGACGAGGCGACGAAGGCCTGGGCGGCCCTCGACCGAAAGGCCACGGCCGTCGCCGAATTCACCCTCCGTCAGTACCGGACCCGGCTGTCCACCTGGGTGGTCCTTGGCTGTGTGGCGGTGGCCTTGGGCACGATCCTGCTGTTCTACCTTCAGGCCATGAGCGAAGAGGTGGTGGCGGTGGACAACGACGGCGATGCGTCGGACCCGGACGGGGACGGCTACCCCACGGGCCAGGAGGTGTCGCTGGGCACGGACCCGTACTTTGCGCTCGACCATCCGGGCAATTTCGATCCTCCTGTGGCTCCTGACCCGCCGGAGCGATGGATCGACGAAGACGGCCCTTCGTTTTCCAACGCCGTCGTCCTTGACGGAAGCACCACCTTCGGTGTGGACGACGACGGCGACTGCACCGGGGCGGACGTCCCGGAGCGCAGCAAGGACAGCAACGGCAACGGCGAAGCGTGTGACATCGTCCTTCGCACGACGTATTCCGGGGCCTCCTACATGCTGAGCGACGGAGCGGTCGACGAGGACCCTTCGGAAGCGGACCTCCTTCCGGAGGTGACGCACCGGGCCTTCCTGCTTGGTTACGGGAAGTTGGGGGTGGTGTTCATTGTGGGCATCTTCGTCCCCCTCTTCCTTGCGTCCGGACTGATCCGAACGGAAATCGCATCGGGGACCATGCATTACATGCTGGCGAAGCCGATTGCTCGCGGCGAAGTGCTGCTGTACCGCATGCTGGGCTACCTCACGCTCGTGTGGCCGGTCAGCGCTGCCTTGGTGCTCCTCTCCGCCGTGGTCACGGGCCTGGCCGCGCCTGGGGACGGTTGGCTGCGGGTCTCTGACCTCGGGCTGTGGCTCGCGATTTTGCTCGCCACGTGGCTTGCGCTGCTTGTGTACGGGATGCTCTTCATGACCTTGGGCGTCATGTGGCGGTTCGGCATTGTCCTCGCCATCCCCTTCGCAGCATGGGAGTTTGGCATGGCCTTCCTCTCCATGGGCCTGCCCTCCTCGCCGTTGCTCCGCGTGTCCGTGATCGGGTGGTGCCTCTCCATCATCGACGCCGCGACGAGGCTCGTGTGGAAGGACCACGACCTCTTCGTTGCGTACACCTCCGATGGAACGGTATGGGGTTCCGCAGGGCCCCCGGGAGAGGCCTTAGCCTTCCTCACCTCCAGCGCGCCCTTTGACCTGAGCCCCACGTGGAACATCGCCATCGCCGTGCTCGTCCTGTTGCTTCAAGCAGGGCTCATCTGGTTGGTTGGCGCGGCACTGTTCAACGGGAAGGAGATCGCGTGACCCCTCCGGACCGGTTCCTCGGCGACCTCGCTGGCCTCTGGCGCCTGCATGACCGACCCTTTCTGCGCGGGTTGACGTGGGATTGGTGGTGGTGGCTGGTGATGCTGGACGACGACGACGGACGTCCTTCCGGTCGGCAACTCATGACGCTGTGGTCCACAAAGGACGCGCCCCTCGTTGAGGTGAACGGTCAGGCGTGGCGGCCGAAGGGTCGACCCGGGCTCGACACCGACGGAGGGATGGCCCTCGACGGCATGGTGTGCGCCTGGTGGTTTGACGGCACGAGCATGCACGACGCCATGCTTGCGGAACAGTGCAGCATGGTCGTGCTGCCCGCGAGCCACCCCGCATGGCCCTCGGACGCGGAAACCTCCATGCCCGGTGCGGGTGCGGTGGTCCCCCTGCTGGACGGCGACATGAGCATGGGGTTGGTGGACGATGCCTCCGCGTTTTGGCTGACCCTCGACCCGATGCCGGAAGGGGCGCCGTTCACGCACCTTGACCTGACCCTGCGTCCGCTGAGCGAACGCCTTTCCACGGCTCGGCAGGCCACGGCCACCTACGCGGCCGGCATGGGCTACGACATCCTTCGGCTGCACGGGACCACCGCCGAAGGTCACATCGATGGTGAAGCGGTTCGAGGGACGGCGTATTTCCAGAAGGTGAAGGTGCAGGCTCCCTCCGTGCCGTGGTACTGGGGTGTGCTCCACTTTTCCGATGGGAGTTACCTCGACTGGTTCCTCCCCCACGTGGCGCCGACCGTCAGCAACCTCGACGCAAGGCCTTGGCGTCGGCGGGACCACGGTCACATCGCGTTGAGCGAGGGGGGACTGCTCCATGATGCAGCACGCGGCCATACCGAACGCTTTGCCAGGGTGGAGGTCGGCAAGGTCGAGGAAGACGGGCTTCCGGTGTTCACCGTGAAGGTGTGGAACGGTCGGGTTCGTGTGGAACTCATCGCGGCCGCCCTCGACCGCGCCCATTGGACCTTCGATCAGCCCACCCGGGCCGGCCTACGCAGCCACCTGACCTACAACGAATACCCCCTCCACGTGCGGCACCTTCGCCTCGAGGACGAACGTGGGGTGCGCACCGAGGAAGATTTCGAATGGATCCGCGGGAACGCGGAGCATGCATGGGGCCTCCTTCATTGACCTCATTGAGGAAACGTTCATGGCAAAGCCGTGGCCATGATTAAACGGTCACCATGAGCGAGGATGCTGGTTCGCCTGACGCTACAGACCTCGAAGCCCCCGCTTCGGCACCGAGCGCTGCCTTGCCCGCGGCTGCGTCAAACAGCGATGCGGCCCTGAAGAAGAAGTTCAGAACCATCACCGGCGAGGAAATCCTGTCGCATGTTCGCCCCTCCTTCTTCGGGTTCTTCGGGCATTACGTGCTTGCCCTTGCCCTCTTCGGCCTTCACTGGTTGTTTGCCGGCGACACGATGCGCACCCTCGTGGAAGGTGACGGAGGAAGTTCGCTGTTCGGCTTCCTTGCCGGGCTGCTGGCCAACGACGTGACCTTCACGGGAGCCATGCTGGCCCTCACCTGGTTCAACCGCATGCTGAACGGAAACACCTCGAACCGCTGGCTGACCACGTGGTTGCTGCTTGCGAGCCTCGCCCCCCTGCTCACCGTGCTGGACAACTGGCTGGCCGCGCTGCTCGGGGATTCCTACCCGACGGTGATGGGATGGGACGGCCTCCTTCCCACCTACAACCACTTCGTAGCGGGCGTGTTCTTCGCGGGGATGCTCGTGCTCTTGACGGCTTGGTACCAGCGCTCCTTTCACTACGCGATCACCACCGACGCCGTGATTTTCGACCACCGGTTCCTCCTCGTTCGAGGCAACCGTCGCATCCTGTTCGAGAAAATCTCGGAAGTTCACGCCAACCGGACCATGATGGGGACGCTCCTCGGTTTCGCCACCATCACCCTCCTGACCGATTCCGGCCTCGGCGTCGGTGAGGAAACGCGCGGCATCGCGGCAGGGGCTGCCGCAGGTGATGTTGCACGGCCGAACGCCGACGACACCACTGCGGAGCGTGCAGGCAAGTCCGTGCTTCGTCGACTGATCGGCCTGATCTTTTACCAGCGCACGGTGACGACGCTCGACCACGACCCCAGGCACTCGTTCTACAACGTGCGGAAGGCGAACGACCTCAAGCAGCAACTCGACGAGATGCAAAAGCGGCACAGCCAATCCTCCCAGATCGCCGACCTGAAGGCCTCCTTGGAGAACAAGGCCTGAGCGTGGCTTTGAAGTGGGTCGTGCCTCAGGCCTGACTGAGGGAACACCATGTCCGAGGAACTCATCCGCCCCGCGCTCGATCTGTACGCCGAAGGAAACCTCGAAGGCGCCGTCGAGATGCTCGATGGCCTTCGACAGAAGCATGCAGGCGAGGCTGTGGTGCACCACACCTACGCTGAATTGGCGAACATCCTGAACATGGAGGCGCAGGACGACGTCGTGCCAGGCATGAAGATCATGCTCGCCTACAAGAAAGCCATGGAACTCGATGAAGAGAACGACGAATACATCGCGGATTTCGCCGATTTCGCCTTGGAATGCAACCGCATCCCCCAAGCCGTCAAGGAATTTTCACGCTACGCCACGCGGCTGGAGATGGCCGACATTCCGTACGACGACCGCCTGTACAACGCAGCCCGCAACCTTGTCGACCGGATCGAGGTCGTTGACCCCGAGCGCTCTTCGGACATGGCCAAGCCTTGGCTTCAGCAAGCGCTGATGTGGGCCATTGGTGGTCTTGGGTTCACGCCCGAAGAGGTCGTCGACATCCTTCAGTCGTCCTGAGGCTCGTCGATGCAGCCCTTGGTGCACCTCGCGGTTCGCGTGGGCTACCTTGGTGACGCCTTCCATGGCAGCCAGGTGCAACCGGACGTCCGCACCGTGCAAGGCGAACTGCAACGCGTCCTCGCCTCGCTCGGGTGGTGGGATGCGAGCCGGCACCTCATGGTGCTCGGCAGCCGCACGGATGCAGGGGTCCACGTCCGTCGCAACGGCGGGCTTCTGACCCTCGACCGGGACCTTTGGGAGCGTACCGGGGCAAGGAAGGTGGTGCGGGCCATCGACGACCGCCTGCCCGACGAACTTAGGCTGCTCGACGTGCACGAAGTGCCCGAGGGCTGGAATCCCCGCCTCGCGCTGCACCGCGTCTACCGGTACCGCCTCGAAGGCATCGAAGGTTGGCGATGCGAGGACCCCGACGTGTTCCAGCAGCACCTCGACCACTTTGTCGGGACCTACGACGCGCGCAACATGGCTCGGCTTGAGGACGGCAAGGATCCGATGCGAACGGTCTTGTCCGCCACACCATGGTCGGTCGGGGGTCGCATCGTGGGCTTCGAGATCGTTGGCTTGGCCTTCTTGTGGAACCAGGTCCGCCGCACCGCGATGGCCCTGCATGGCCTGCAAACGGGTCGATTGACGGAGGCCGAGGTCCGCCTCGCCATCGACACGCCCGAGGTGCCGGCCGACTTCGGCGTCGCGCCCCCGGAATGGCTGGTCCTGTGGGACGTGGTCTGGAACGAACTGGACGAGGGGCCGAATGACGCTGTCGAGCGCCTGTGGGCGCCCCCTCCGACCTTCGCCGGCGGCGGGGAGCGCACGATGCGGCGGCGGTGGTGCGCGGGCGCCAAAGCGGAGGTTGCGGCCATGCTGCAGCACGAATGGTCCCGTCTTGGCCGTCTTCCGTCGCCCTGATCACGCCAGGCGAAGGTGAACGGCGTCGCCGTCCTCCACGCCGAGCGTTTCGCGAAGGAACACATCAGCGATGATCTCGACCACGTCGACATGGCGCGTCAGGTCGGGGATGAGCACGGCGCAGGCCACGCCCTCGCCGTCACCACGTCCGATGCGGCCAAGGAACGCGGTGGCGCCTCCAAAGGAGACGCCGTCGCGCAGGAAGCCACGCACGCGATGGGCGAGGACTCCCTCCACGTCCACGTTTCGGGCTTGTTCCCGGAGGTCGTCCGCTGCATCGAGGGTGTCGAGGCCGGCACGTTGGCGCAAGGCCATGTAGCGGACAAGGTCGTCCCCGTGAACCTGCACGTTGAGCGTTCCTGGCCACGCCGTGCGTCCAAGAAGTTCACGAAACTGGTCTTGGTAGTGCGGTTGGGCCATGAACTTCTGAGCGCGCCCGAGGCCGCTCGTCACCGTTCCACTCATGTCCATGGCGCCGCGGCACGCCGGCGGCTCTTGAAGGCCTGCCCTGCCTCCGTAGGCTGGAGCGGGAGGCTCAAGAACCGCAGCGAAAAGCAACGTGCGGAGAGCACGATGCCTGGGGACCTTTCGTGGATGCAGACCCGTCACGACGAACTGGCCGAAGGATCCCTGTTGTGGGAGCCACCGACCCTTGAGGGCCCCAACACGCCGCGGTGCACGATGGAGGGGCGCGAGACCATCATGCTCTCCGCGAACAATTACCTGAACCTCACCACGCATCCGAAGGTGGTGGAGGCCAGCATCGCAGCCACGCGTGCCTATGGCGCGGGCAGCGGCTCCGTGCGCGCCATCGCAGGCACGATGGACCTTCACCTCGAAGCAGAGCGGGCCGTGGCGGACTTCAAGGGAGCCGAGGCTGCGCTCATCTATTCCGCAGGGTACACCGCCAACGTTGGTCTGATCCCGACCCTTGTGCAAGGGCCGCAGGACGTCATCATCAGCGACGCGCTGAACCACGGTTCCATCATCGATGGTGTCCGTTTAACCAAGGCGAGCAGGGCTGTCTACGGCCACAACGACATGGGCGAACTGGAAGCGGTGTTGAAGCAGCACGAGGACGCCGAGAGAAAACTGATCATCACCGATGGCGTGTTCTCCATGGACGGTGACATTGCACCGCTTGACGACATTGTGCAGCTCGCTGAGGAACACCATGCAATGATCCTGGTGGACGATTGCCACGGTGAAGGCGTGCTCGGGGAGGGCGGCCGAGGCATCGTGGATCACTTCAACGTCCACGGGAAGGTGGAATTCGAAATCGGTTCGTTCTCGAAGGCCCTCGGGGTGCAGGGCGGCATCATGGCCGGCTCTGAATTGAGCCGAAGCCATGCCCTCAACCACTCGAGGTCCTGGCTCCTGTCCGGGTCGCAACCGCCGGGCGTGGCCGCGGCTCAGAAAGCGGCCATCGACGTCCTCGTCGACGAGCCCGAACACCACCGTCGCCTGTGGGACAACACCGCCTATTTCCGCGGGGAACTGCAGAGCATGGGCTTTGACACCGGTCTGTCGGAAACCCCGATCATCCCCATCATGTGCGGCCCGTCGTCGACGGCCAAGGCCCTGTCCTCAGCGCTCGGTGAGGAGGGCGTCATGGCGGGCGCCATCGTCTTCCCCATGGTCGCGCGGGACGCGGCGCGGGTCCGGACCCAGATGTCCGCGGGGTTGAGCCGTGAAGACCTTGACGAAGTCCTCCGAATCTTGGAGCGGCTCGGTCCGAAGCTGGGACTCATCTGAGGCTCATTCCTCGCCGTCGCCTGCTTCGAGGGCGTCGAGCACGTCTTTGAGGTCGGAGTCGTCGTCAACGACCCGCTCGACAGAATCTTCGCTGCTTGGCTTGTCGAGGTCCACGCCGGCAAAGGGATCCTGCCCGTCCTCAAGCATGCAGAGCAGCCGCCAGCGAGGGGCCCAGCTGAGGTGGACGTACAGGGGGCCCGGGAGAAGGAGGAGGAACCACACGAGGAAGGGAGGGACCTGCACGATGTCGCTCACGTTCACGCCGAGCAAGGTCAGGCCAACGAAGGGCATGACGTAGAGCACCGAGCGCATCGGGGCCACCGGAGTACGGCCCGTGAAGCGGACGATGATGACGGACGCGAAGCCCAGGCCCATGCAGGAGGCGAGCAGGAGGGACGTGTGGTAGATCCACGTCGGGACCCAGATGCCATCGGGGTACCCAAAGCGGTACGGGAGGATCAGCGCGAGGGAGACCAAGAGGCCGTAGAATCCTGAGACGTTGGCCGGATGGTTCACCCACATGGGGAGGCTGGCGAAGCGTCGGGAGAGGGAGGTGCCGAGCAGCATGTCGGCTTCGCGCCCTTCCAGTTCACGGAGGCGCGCACGCCACCCCTCCGACGTCATGACCCGAGGCCATCGGATGCGGATATGAAGATGCAGGGGCGATGGGCGCTCATCACGTCGATTCACCGTCGTCCTTGCGTCCAGCGTCCAACCATCGGCTCAAGGCCGAACCTTCCTCAAGCGCCTCTTCGGGTTCAGGCCACGATCGTTCAAGCAACGCCGTGTCCGCAGCCGCGCGCCGTCGTGCTTCTTCTTCGTCTGCATCGAAGCCGTTGACGGCGTCCCTGAGCGCAAGCGCGTGGTTCAGCACGGCCATCCATCGATGCAGCCGGCGGTCGCTTGCGGGGGGCCAGCGGCACACAACCCCCCACGGGTCTGCGTCTTCGATGACCTGCGGTTCTCCCAGCAGGGGGTCCCGGCCAACCCGGCATCGGGTGTCGCCCACGACGTGCCACCTCCCGTTGACGTCGCACACCATCACGTCCGCTCTGCCCAAGGGTTCGTCAAGCACCCACGGGTGGTTGGCGTTGACGGCCACGGGGGTTGGCTGCGTTCGGAAAAGGTGAACGAGGCCGGTGGCGAAGGCCATGACGGTCGCCGCGCCGAGGGCCATCGTTGGCGTCCGAAGGTCAACGAGGACGATGCTGCCAAGCCATGCAGCAAGTGCGACGGTGCCGGCGATGGCCCACGAGCGAGGGGACGACCAGGGGTCGCCTTGAGCGGCCTCCGTGTGGTCCACCCGGACAAATTCGAGCGGGAGGTCGCTCATGCCTCATCCTCCAACATCGGCATGCCGACGTCGACATAGGGGCGCTCGCAGGCGTCTGCATCCTCCGCAAAGGGGCGGATGCGGTCCAGGAGCGTCGGAACGTCCACGCCCCATGCCGAGGTCCACCCCTCAAGCTTCGGCTGGAGTTTTGTCCACTGGTTGCGAACGCCACGGGTCGTCCCCCTTCGGTGATTGAACAACAGCGCTGCACACTGAATCAGCCCTTGCATCACCCTCGTTTCATCGCTTGGCCGTGCTTCGGCCTTGAGGTCAATCCACACCTCTTCCCACGCTTCATGGGCGTCCCACCACGCGCAGGCGTTGTACAACTCAACGCCACGGAGAAAGGACGCTTGTTGCGTCCGGGACAGCGGCGCAGGCTCCCTTGGCACGTGTTCGCGCTCGGGGATGGCGCCGATAAATCCCCGCATACGCCCCTCAGCGGACGTGACCTTCAAACGCCCTCCGCTTCGCTGGCACAGGGAAGAGCATGACGTCGTGGCCACGAGGCGAAGTCATCGAGGTGCGTCGAGGTGGCGCAGGCCTTCTTGAGACGCTGATGGCCGACGCTGCCACGGCCGGCCTGGACGGCTTGCTGCACCTGCGTCATGGAACCGCCGGTTCCGCCGCACTCGCCTTGCGTTCAGGTCTCGTGGTTGGGGCGCACGCTGCAGCGGAGGACGTCGAGGTGTACGGGGCCGAGGCCTTGGCGACCGTGCGCGATCTCGCAGGCGACGGCGCTTCCGTGGTCGAAGTCCATCGCCTGCCGCCGTCGCTCATCGAGGAGGTCTTGGCCGTTCACGCAGGCAGCCGACTCCATGCGGCCCGAACCTCGGATGAGGCGTGGTGGCGAGGCCGGTTGGCACGCCCCGCTCGTCGACGCAGGTCGAGGCTACCCAGCATGGCGCCCAGCATCGGTGCCCCCGACACCGTGGCGTCGAAGGTGGGCCTGACGCGGGCGCGCATCATGACGGAGCACGTCGACGTGCCTCCTGGCGCCGTTCGTGTCGTACCGTGCAGCAACCTCGACGCCATCGAGGCCTTCGCCGAAGCGTGGGGCAGGGCAGGGGGGCGTTCGATCGTCACGCGGCGCCGAGGTGACGTCGAGCAACACCTCGAACGCGTGTGGTTGACGGAGGACGTGTTGGTGCTTCCGTCCGACCTTCAGCCCGGAGTTCCGCTCCTCGTCGTTCTTGACGACGTTCACCTGCTTCCGGTGCTGCTCGGGCCGCACCGGGCCTTTGAGCAGGTGGCGGACCTTGCCGACCACGTTCGAGACGTCGGTGGCGTGCTGCTCGTCCCCTACGATGAGCGCCTGCACAGCGAAGAGGAGGGCCTTCGCCTCCAACGCCTTGGCTCGCGGCTCGATCCTGAGCACC
>JALRLN010000044.1 GCA_023254445.1 Candidatus Poseidoniaceae archaeon
CACGTCAATTTCACCTGTGTCAAGGAAGGATTTGATGTTCGCTTGGTGCTCAGCATTGTCCCACAACAAGCCGGGTGAACCGGACTCACCACCGCTGAATTCGATGTATTGTGCGTGGTTCGTCTCGCCTGCTGTATGAGCATAATCCTCCAACAATTCTGCAAATTTACGGCCAAAACTGTGGCCGATGTAGAGGACGTTGTATTCGTCAGGATTCACATCAAGCGGCATTCGATAGGTGATGTCCCCTTCACCTCCCCTCCCGAGGCCCAGGCATCCCGAGAGCGAGGTGGCGAGAAACAAGGTGGCCAACAACAACGCGAAATGCTTCATGTACGGAGATTCGAAGGGTGCAAAATAAAATTCCGGAGCGAAAGGACGGTGATGTTCAGGATCCTGATGCAACCCCCGATTCGAACACGTCAATTGCAGAACGCCCTTACCGAAGCGACCGGGGCACAGCGGGCTTGATGAGGGTCGGTGACCGCGGGCGGTCATGGCGTCGTGGGGCATCGAGGCCATCGGCCTGCTCGCGGGGTTCCTCGGCGTCGTCGCCTGGGGCCCGCAGTTGCGTCAGGTCTGGGTGGAGGGTCGGCACGACGGCATCTCGCTGCCGACCTTTGCCATCGTCACCGTCGCCCTCGTGCTGTGGCTCGTGTACGGGCTGCTGGTCGACAGCGTGGCCATGGTCCTCGCCAACACCGTGACCATCGCCATCATTGCGGCCATCATCATCGGCGTCGTCCGCCTCCGGCGGGCCGAAGGCTCGCCATGAAGCGGTACGTGGCCGAGCCTCACATCGCGGACTTGGTGGTCTCGATGATCACCGCGCCAATGCGGTAGGGGTCGCCGTTGGACGCCGGTCGGCGGTCCTCGAGGCGGCCCACCCAGCCGTCGGTCGGGACCGAGGCTGGGACGCGGATCGACGCTCCACGGTCCGAGACACCGTAGAGAACTGGTCGATGGACTGCGTCTCGTGCAGGCCAGTAAGGCGCTCTTCGTTGTGCGCGCCGTACACGGCCATGTGCTTCTCGATGTTGCGTCCGAAAGCCTCGCAGATGTTGTCGAACATGTCCTTGCCGCCAACCTCACGCATCGCTCCGTTCGAGAAGTTCGCGTGCATACCGGAACCGTTCCAGTCGCCCTTGATGGGCTTCGGGTGGTACTCGATGTAGTAGCCGTAGGACTCGGCAACGCGTTCCAGCAGGTAGCGGGCGACCCAAATCTGGTCACCAGCTTCTGCGGCACCCTTGGCGAAGATCTGGAATTCCCACTGGCCGCAGGCCACTTCCTGGTTGATGCCTTCGAAGTTGATGCCCGCCTCAAGGCAAAGGTCCGCGTGCTCCTCGACCATGGCGCGACCGTGGGTGTTCTTTCCACCGACGGAGCAGTAGTACAGGCCTTGTGGGCCAGGGTAGCCGCCCACGGGGAAGCCCAAGGGCTGCTGCGTGTTCACGTCCATGATGAAGTACTCCTGCTCGAAACCGAACCAGAAATCGTCGTCGTCGTCGTCGATGGTCGCGCGACCGTTCGAGGGGTGGGGCGTGCCGTCCGGGTTCATGACTTCGCACATCACGAGGTAGCCGTTGACGCGAGCGGGGTCAGGGAAAATGGCCACGGGCTTGAGCAAGCAGTCGGAGGAGCCGCCTTCGGCCTGGCGGGTGGACGAACCGTCGAACATCCACATCGGGCACTCGTCGAGCGTCCCGCCGAAATCGTCGCGCACCATCGTCTTGCTTCGCATGTTCTGCGTGGGCTCGTAGCCGTCCAACCAGATGTACTCGAGCTTGGCCTTGTTGGTCATGCCACTGCGCCTCCGAGGGCGGTATATGAACAATTCTTTCCTGAAAAGTTCACTTTTCCGCCACTTTGGGGCCATTTTATTATTCGTTTGATTATCATAAGCGGTTCTTTCTTGCTCGCCCTTCGTTCGAATGAGTAGCGGAGGTGAACTCGGTTGGGCGAGCGAGCAACGGCTCATGCGTTGTTGGCCGCCTCGGTGGATTGCGGCGTTTGGAACGCCGTGCTTCCGTCGCGCTGCACCGTGGGCAGGGTCAGCACCGATCCGTCCGTAATCACGTGCACGGGGCAGGCCAACCCGCACGCCGGCGCGAGGTAATCCTCCCCGGTCTCGGTCATCACGAGGCGGAGGCCGTGGCCGGCGGGCAGCAGGACGTCCATCCCTTGGAACTCCATCAGCATCGTCAGCGCGCTGCCGGCGACCACCGTTTGAGGCTCCGACCCCCCCGCATGGTAGCGCACGTCCATGGTGGCGTGCCCCAGCCGCAGCCCGGTTTCGGCATCCTGGAGTTCGACGAAGACTTGCCCTCCGTCGTAGGTCGGGCTGGCCAGCAGGTGCAAGGTGGGGAGGCCAGCGATGTGCAGGTCCTCCTCGGACAGCGACGGGCATTCGACGGTCACGGACTGGATGCCGCCGCCGAGCGCGGACACGCCACCCACCCACGACCCGCTTGAGGAGCACTCCGCCAGATCGAGGGTGACGTCCGAGGCATCGAGCGGGGGCCAGGTGTCCTCGACGCGCCACTGCCCGTCGTTGCGCTGAATCTGCGCGTGCAGGGCGGGGGCGGGGCCCTCGCCTTTCAGGTAGAAATCGAACCACTCGAGCAGGTCTTGGGCCCAGTCCCAGCGCGTCATCTCATCGACGGCTTCGCCCCCATAGCCGCTCGGTTGTGCGTTGTGCTTGGTCCACTGGTCGGGGTAGTTGTGCTCCCACTGCCCCAGCATGCCTCGAACCTCGTAGCCGGCATCGACGTAGGCTTGGTACCAATGGGTGCCCGGTGGCCCGCCGAAGACCTGGTGGGGATCCACGTTCCAGTCCTGCATGCCTTGGATCCAGTACACCGATCCGTTCCAGTTCTGGAAGGCCTTGTCGATGTGGCTGCGCTCGTCGTAGTAGTTCGCCATGTAGGGGTCCATTTCCCCCCCAACATAGGTCACGGGGCCTGCAAACAGGCCCTCGGCGATGTCCGGGCAGACGTTGTCAAGGTCGTCCTCGTTGTAGTCGACCGTGCTGGAGAAGTAGTTCATGTGCATGACCTGCGAGCGCGCTTCCGCGCTCCCGTTTTTGTAGAGCAGTGGGTGGAGGGCCGTGGTGCCGGAGATCGGAACGATGGTCTTCAGGTGCTCGCTGCCCATCGCCGCCGCCTCCCATTGCGTCGCGCCCTCGTAGGACTTCCCGTACAGGCCAACGTTGCCGTTGCTCCAGTCCTGCGTGCCCAACCATTCCACCGCTGCATGGATGCCGAGGCCCTCGCCGGCGCCTCGGTAATCGAAGCAGCCGCTGCTCTCCTCGGTGCCGAACACCGCGACCTGGGCGAAGGCGTAACCGTGCGGCACGAAATTCTCGAAAATGAACTCGCCTCGGCCGGCGCTGACGACGTTGGTCGGGGTGGATTCGGCGCCCTGGGTGCCGTAGGAGAAGTACGGCGAGACCACCGCGATGACCGGGACTTCCTCGCCGTCTTCGGTGTTGGACGGCAACCAGTAGGAAAGGTGAACCTCGGCCGTGGCGGGTCCGGTGGCCCACACCGAGGAGGTGTCGACCTCGATCATCGCCTCCTGAACCGGCAACGCCGTGTGCGGTCCGTCGACGAGGACACGGCTGTAACTGCCCGTCCAGTTCCACTCCAGCAAATGGCGGTCCTGCAGCGCCACGCGGCCGTCGTCGGTCGATGTGGACGGGCTCGCGTCGTCGCCGAGGCACCCGGACAGGGGGACGAGCAACAACAGCAGGACGAGCGAGACGGCGCGCCCTTGCATGCCATGGCCTCGGCACAGCCCTTCATCACGCTGACGCTGCCGTCGTGAAGGTGCGCGACCCGGTGCTTCGACCGCTCAAGCGCCCACAGGATGAAGGGTGAAGCGTCGTAGCCACCGACGATGGTCGTGCGCCACCTCCACGTCGCCGTTCGGGACCTCGACCCACCCGGCGGTGGTGCGGAGCGTTCGCTGGCCGCCTTGCTGAACGGACTCGCGCACGCGGGCCCGGTGGCCTCTGGCTTGCCTCACCTCGTTCCGACCGTGCCGGTCGACCTGCTGCCAACGCATGAGGCGTGGCAGATCAGGGCCATCTGCAGCGAGGCGCGCGGCGCTGCTGCTGGACTGTTGGATTCCAACGTGGACCTGAGGCGCGTCCCGCTTGCTCACGAAGGTGTTTGGTCGCGCGTCGCATGGGGGTTGCGACAGCGAAACGGTGAGCGGCGACCACGCCCGTGGGCCCACCACCGCCACCTGAGACGGCGCAACGCGCAGTTCGAGCGCGTGGTGTCCGAATGGTTGCCTACCGAAGCGACCGGCATCGGCGTGACCCAGTTGGACTGGGCCCCGGGCGCTGTGGCGGCCTTCGTCAAGGCGGGCCTGCCTTGGGTGGTGTTCGTGCGCGACGAGATCGTCTTCCGATTTCCTGACCTCTATCGTCCTGTGCTTGAGGGGGCGGCCTTGGTGTGTGGGGCAGGGGAGGGGTTGCTGGCTCAGGTGCGGTCGGTGTTTCAACTGCGCGCGACGGCCAATGGGCCCTTGCCCATCGATTTTGGAGGGAGGTTTGGCACGGTCGAAGAGGTGGCCGCTCGGGTCGAGGCCGCCCGCGCAGAGCGCGGCGAAGGTGCGCGGCCTCGGATCACCGTTGTCGGCGTGACGCCGGAGAAGGGCCTCGCCACCTACCATGCCCTGCTTCCGAGGTTGTCGGAACGTTGGCCGGAGGCGGAGGTGGAATTCGTCGGTGACGGCGCGTTCATCGAAGAATTGCGCCGCTATCCCAACGCCGTGCTTCGAGGAGCCCAGCCGGTTGAGGACGTCTTTCCCTTCACCGACGTGCACCTGCTATTGGTCGAAACCACCGGTTCGTGGGGGCGGGTCATCAACGAAGCGGGGTTGCATCGCGTCCCAAGCGTGACCTGCAGCATCGGCTCTCAACCCGAGGCGGTGGGCCCGGGAGGCTTGGTCGTGAACGACCACCGCGACATCGATGCGCTGATCGACGGTCTTCGTGACGTGGTTGAACAGCGAGACGTGCTGGGCCAACGCGCGTTGGAGCATACGGCCGTTGTTGACCACCGACGGTCCGTCGCGTGCTTTCGAGAAGCGTTGGAAGGGGTGCTTTCTCGTTGAAGGATATGCCGCAGGGTGCTAAGTAGCAGAAGACAAGGGCCCCCCCATGGAGGACCGCCCCAAGGTTCCCCTCGGCCGGATGCACATCGACGACGAGATGCGCGAGGCGACCCTGCGCATCCTCAATTCTGGGCACTGGATCAAGGGTCCAGAATCGAAGGCTTTCGGCCAGGAATGGGCCGAGTACTGCGGCGCCCTCGGCGGGGTGCCGTGCAGCAACGGCTCAGTCGCCCTCATCGCCGCCCTCAAGGTGCTCGGCGTCGGGCCGGGCGATGAGGTCATCGTGCCCAGCCACACCTACATCGCCAGTGCCACATGCATCGAAATGGTTGGCGCGCACCCCGTTTTTGTCGAAGTCGAGCCCGAGTTTCATACCGTTGCCTTGGCGTCCATTCAAGCCGCGCACACCCCTCGTACCAAGGCCGTCATCGCGGTCCACCTGTACGGCCAACCCGTCGCCGAGGACGTGTTCGCATGGTGCGCAGAGCAAGGCCTGCCGGTCATCGAAGACGCGGCCCAAGGTCACGGCGCCTCGTTGAACGGAAAGCGCGTTGGTTCCTTCGGCGACCTCGCCACCTTTTCCTTCTTCCCAAGCAAGAACATGGCCGTGGGTGGCGACGGTGGGGCCATCCTCGTGAACCGGGAGGACCTGCTCCACCCCATCTCCGTGGTCATTGACCACGGGCGCTCCAGCAAGTACCAGAACGATACCCTTGGCACCAACTTCCGGCTTTCGGAGATCCAATGCGGCATCGGTCGAGTGCAACTGCGCCACCTCGACGGGTGGGTGGCCCGACGCAACATCATCGCATCGCGGTACCTTGCCGCCTTCGAGGGGCACCCCCACGTGCAGCCGCCCGTCGTCCGAGCGGGCGCGGTGCATGCGTGGCACCAATTTGTGGTGCAGGTGGAGGACCGCGAGGGTTTCATGGCCCACATGGACGCACACGGTGTGGCGACCGGCATCCATTACCCAATCCCATGCCACCTCCAACCGGTGTTTGAGGGCCACCCGCAAGCCAACGACGTGGGACTCAACGCCACCAGCAGGCTGTGCGACCGCATCGTCTCGCTTCCCGTCTTCCCCCTCCTCGAGGACGAGGAAGTCGACCGGGTCATCGCCGCCGTTCTTGCCTATCCTGGCACCGCTTGAGGGGAGCGCATGGAGCACGAACCACGGACCCTTTCCACAGGCATCGTTGACGTCGTATGTGGCAAGGACGTGACCATCGTTGAGCCATCCAACGTGTATGGCTGCACGTTGGGGGACGGTGTTTTCGTCGGCCCCTTCGTTGAAATTCAGCGCCAGGTCACGATTGGCGCACGAACGCGCGTGCAGTCCCACGCCTTCATTTGCGAGCTGGTGGACATCGGCGAAGACTGCTTCATCAGCCACGGGGCGATGTTCATCAACGACCCGTTTCGCATCGGTGGCCCCGCCCGAGGGGACCGGACGCAATGGGCACGAACCCGTTTGGGACACCGTGTGAGCGTCGGCACGAACGCCACCGTCCTCCCCGTGACCGTTTGCGACGATGTGGTGATCGGTGCAGGTGCTGTCGTCACCAAGGACATCACGGAGCCGGGCACCTACGTCGGCAATCCGGCCCGCCGGTTGCGTTGATCACTCCAATTGTGCCTCGAAGCCCGTGACCCGCAAGGCCTGCTCAACACGCTGCAGACCGAGCAGCCCGACCTTGGCGTCGTTCAGGGCAGGGCCGCTGCGACGTCCGGTGGATCGGAGCACAAAATCACGAAGCTCAGCGGTCAGGGCGGGTTCGCCAAGGGGGATCTCAATTCGCTCGCGGGGAGCAGCGTCGAAGCCACCCCACTCGGGCCCATGCGCGTCCCCAGGATGCCGATGAAGCCAGAGGCCTCCGTGGTCAAGGTAATCGATGCTGATGCTTCCGTCGCGTCCAAGGATGTGAAGGTCGCGCACCTTCCCTCGAACGCGGCTTCGCCAGGAGAGCGTGATGTAGGCCACGGCACCGGGCTCCCCGTCAACGGAGGGAAAGCGCATTTGCAGGGCCGCATGGTCTTCGATGCCATCAACGATGGATGGAGAGGCCATGCCCGTGACGGTGAGCGGTTCCAGATCACCCATCAGGTCACAACAGATGTCCAGATCGTGGATGCCGAGGGCAGCGATGACCCCGTTGTCGTCTCGAGGCTCGCGAGAGGCCATGCGTTCGGTGATGATTTGGCGTACAGGACCGATCGCTCCTTCTTCGATCATCGTCCTTGCTTTTCGAACAGCAGCGTGGTGCCGAAACACGTGGCCAACAAGGAGGAGGCGCCCCGTGGCCTCCGCGGCGTCCACCATCGTAACCCCCTCCTTTGCGTCCATTGCAATGGGTTTCTCGACAAGAACGTCGATGCCCATGTTCATCAGGCGAAGGGTGAGGTCAAGATGGGTGCCTGTGGGTGTGGCCACGGTGGCCATGGAAACCCCGTGGGTGGAGAGCGCTTCAAGCGGCACCACCTCGACGTCAAATGCATCCGAGATGGCGGCGGCCTGAACGTCGTTGGGCTCAACGATGAGCAAGCGATCGAAGAGCCCCTCGTCACGCAGAGCGATCAGGGTGCGAACGTGGTTTCGTCCCCAGTACCCGGTGCCGACCACGGCTGCCGTTGCCATATGCGCCCCAATCGATGCGCCTTCATCAGCCTACGGGCCTGCGGAAGGCTTGTGGAGGAGCCGTGGAACCCCCTCGCATGGACGCAGCCAGGGCGTGGGGTGAGCGCTGGTCGAGCATGCACACCCCCATTGCGCGGAGGTACATGGCGACCGCTGCACGCTCCAAGAGCCTCGTCTGCCTCGCCGCCGATCGGCCCACGTTGGCGGGTGTGCTCGACCTCGTGCAGGAGGTAGGAGAGCACATCGCGGCTTTGAAGACCCACGTGGATCTTGTCGAAGATTGGACGGCGGACGGATGGGCCGAGGTGCGTGCTGCTGCCGACGCGGCCGACCTCCTCCTCTTTGAGGACCGAAAATTCGCCGACATCGGGGGCATCACCCGGAACCAGATGCACGGCTTGTACGGCATTGCGGGTTGGTCGGACCTGGTCACCGCCCACCTCATCTCCGGACCGGACATCGTGGACGGCTGCCACGCGGCCTGGGCGGACCGGGGCAGGGAGGGCGGCGTGCTCTTGCTGGCTCAGATGTCGAGCCGAGGAAACCTGCTGGCTGGGCAGTACTCCGAAGCCGTGGTCCACCACGGGCTTGCCCACGACGGTGTCTTCGGATTCATCGGCAACGGAAGCCGCCCCCACGAACTGGAGGACCTCCGTTCACGCGTTGGGAATGCGCGCATGATCTGGACGCCGGGCGTCAATCTGGCGGTTGGGGACGGCGCCATGGGGCAACGCTACGGTGACCCCCGCGAAGCGGTGCTCGCCGGTTCCGATGCGATCGTTGTGGGCTCGGGCATCCACCGCGCCTCCTCGCCCGCCGAGGCTGCTGCAGCCTACGCCGAAGCCTCGTGGTCAGCACTGCTTGAGCGCACGGGTGCGTGAGCATGGACGCCGAAACCGCCGTTGGTTGGCTGCTGCTCGCAGCGGTGCTCGCCGTGATGGTGTGGCTTGTGCTCCGGGCCGTCGCCAAAGACCGTGCCCTCGACGCCCGCCTCGCCGCCGGGGACATGACCCTCTTCGATGAAGGGGGCTTGGACATCGAGGACGTGGTCCGGGCCCCGATGGGGTCGGTGCTGCAGCAGGGGCGTCTGATGGAAGTGGACGCTGCTCCTGCACCGGCTCAGATCATGCCCGACGAGACGGCATAAGCCGCGCCGCCAGCCACGACCACGATGAGCAGCAGCGGCCATCGGCGGCGGCGCTTGGTGGGTGCTTCCGCCACGGCGGGTTCCACCACCACGACCGGCAGTGGAGCGGGATTGACGGGAAGCGCAGGCAACGGCGGCAGGGGCAAAGGAGGAAGTTCGGGGAGGGGGGGAGCGGTGCTTTCCCGCTCGGGGTAGAGGGCGTCCAGATCCTCGAGCCCTGGGGCTTCAGGAACGGGTCCGAGGATGCGAGCCCACGCGTCCTCGAGGGCGGAGCGCGACACGGGCTTCTCAAGCACCGCGACAGCGCCAGCGCTGTGGGCAGCGTCCCGGGCGAGCCCCATCATCGACCGCGGGGCGACAAACACGAGGCGTTCGTCGCCCCCGTGCTCCCGCATCTCGAGGGCGGCAAGGTGGCCGTCGAGCGAGGGAAGGTCGAGGGCGAGCACCACCAATTCGGGGTCAAGCCGAATGTATTCGTCCACCGCCTTGTCGCCGTCCTCGCAGACTTCAACGGCAAAACCGCGGGCTCGGAAGAGTTCCTTGAGCCGAAGCGTGTTCATCGGGTTGGCGTCAACGATGAGCACCGTGGCGGCCTGCTCCCCTTCCGCCATGCCCCCATGGTGGGTGCTGCGACCATGAAGGATGCGCACGTTTGGCATCAGAGGTCTTCCTTCGGGCCGTCCCGTGGTGAGGCGAAGGTTTGGCGAACGGTCTCGGACTGCTCCTCCTCTTCCTCAAGTCGGCGACGGCGCTCTGGTGCACCGACAAACTGCAAACGGAGTTCGGACACGATGCCGTCGAGCATCGCGGTGGCGCGTGCGTCGAGGTTGCCCTTGGTTGTGCTTTGCAGGGCGCCGAGCAAGTCGATGGCTTCCTTCGCTTCGGGGAGGTCGAAGCGGTGCCCGCCTTCAGGGTGCGGGAGCAGGGCCATGTTCAGCATCGCCGTCCGCTGGAGCATCTGAACGAGCATGAACAAGCGCTCCGTCGCTTGGTCCTCAAACGGGCTGTCCACGCGTTCACCTCACGCAAAAATCTGCTCAACGAGCCAGTCAGGGTCGAAGGGCTGGAGGTCCCCGTACTCCTGCCCCACCCCGGCGAAGACGATCGGTCGACCCGTCGCGTAGGCGATGGACAGACCAGCACCGCCTTTTGCGTCCGTGTCCAATTTGGTCAGCACGGCACCGTCGAACTGCAGCATGGACTGGAAGATTCGGGCCTGCTCCACGGCGTCGTTGCCGGCGAGGCTGTCGCCGACGAACAAGGTGAGGTGCGGGTCGGCGACGCGTCGGACCTTGGCAAGTTCGTTCATCAGGTTCTGCTTGTTTTGCATCCTTCCAGCCGTGTCGACCAGCACCACGTCGATGCCCTTCGCCTTGGCTGACGCCACCGCGTCCCGGGCGATGGCCGCGCTGTCGCCACCTCGTTGGCTGGAGATGCAGCGGATGCCGAGGCGTTCGCAATGCGTTTCGAGTTGCTGAATGGCTCCGGCTCGGAAGGTGTCGCCGGCCGCAGCGATCACGCTGTGCCCCGCCTGCTGCAGACGAT
>JALRLN010000045.1 GCA_023254445.1 Candidatus Poseidoniaceae archaeon
CGAGGAGAACCTCGGCGACGACGTCGAATGGTGACGACCCGGTGACCTTTTCTCCCGCCGTCATGGAAGAAGGCCATGGCGGTCGAGTGGAAGACCGTCCATGCCCGTCTGGTCGAACAGGGGCTCCTCCCGATGGCGGGTGTGAAAGAGGCCTTGTTGAACCATCACGACCCGCTTGGCGTCGTCGCAGCGGCTGCAGGTGCCGGAGTCCGAGGCATGCTCAACACGGCCCGCCTGAACGAATTGGTCGCTGCCTACGAAGCGAGGACATCGGCCGCGGCCCGGCCTGCAGCACCCTCCCCTGTGTCCCGCCTCTTGGATCAGAAACCCAAGGATTTGGCGAGAACCATCGCACCCTTGGCAGCACCCGAACCGATCGACCTCCCGTTGCGGAACAACCGTCCAGATTGGTCGTCGAACGATTTCCCAGACCTCGCCACCGATGTGGACGTGGACATCACGGTTCATTTTGACATCACGGGGAACTCCGTCACGGAGGGGAAGATGAGCGACATCAACGCCTGCTTCAACGACCGACTGGACAGCATCCGCAAACTCATCGTCCGAAATTCACGCCTTCCTCGCAAACCGACGGACATTGCACGACTGAACGCCGAGCACGCAAGGTATCGGGGTCGCGACAACATTGCCGTGGCCATTGGGTTGGTGAACGAACCACGGTACACGAAGAACGGGCACCTGATGTGGGGGTTGGAAGACGAAACCGGAGAATTCACCTGCCTGCTCACGAAGAAAGAAGGCGAGGAACGCGACAGGGCCCATGAGGAAATCATTCAGACGGGCCTCATGCCCGATGACGTTGTTGGGGTCAGCGGCACCTTTGCGCAAAACGGGGACCTGTTCTACGTCGATGACCTGCATTTTCCCCTCCACGACCGGCACGAAAAAAAGCATGCAGAGACGGGAGTCTCCGTGGCCTTCCTCTCCGACATCCACGTCGGTTCCAAGACCTTCCTTGAGGCCCAATGGCACAAAATGGTCGACTGGTTCCACAACGACCCCCTCGCTCGGACGATCAAGTACCTCATCCTCAGCGGTGATTGCGTGGACGGCGTCGGCATCTACCCCGGCCAAGACCGGGAATTGGCCATCCCCGACCTGTTCAACCACTACACAGAATTCGCCCGATTGCTCGACTTGCTGCCCGAGTGGGTGGAATGCGTCATGTTGCCAGGGAACCACGATGCTGTTCGACCGGCCGAGCCGCAACCCACCTTCGAAAAGGACATTCAATCGGATTACCACGCGACAACCTTCGTGGGCAATCCATGCGACTTCAGCCTGCATGGCGTTCGCTTGCTCTCCTACCATGGAAAATCCATTGACGATTTCGTGGCCGGCCTCCGAACTGTGACCTACGCCGACCCTGTGGAAGCCATGCGACAAATGCTGCGTCGTCGTCATTTGGCCCCCCAATGGGGCGGAAAAACGCCACTTTCTCCGGAACCTGAAGACGGCCTGGTGATTCGTGAAGTCCCCGATATTTTCGTCACTGGGCACGTCCACGGGCACGAATGCGTGGATTTCAAGGGGACAACGTTGGTGTGTTCGTCCACGTGGCAAGACCAGACCAGCTACCAGCGAATGCTTGGCTTCCAACCACGGCCGTGCATGCTCACCGTCGTGAACCTTGGAACACACGCGACCAAGTCAATCCCCTTCGCCTGAATCAAAGCCCGAGGAAGGGACGAAGGGCGTTCAGATCACGGCCGTCCACCACGGGCACCTCTGCAGCAGCAAAGGCCTCGATGGAGGACGGCCGCGTCGGGCTGAACCCGATGAAGCGGGAACCCTCAATATGCATCGAGAGGTCCATCTCAGAATCCCCCACGGAGACCACGCCTGCGGGTTCGAGGCCGTTCATGGAAAGAAGGCGTTCAATCACCTCTCCCTTGCCGCTCGCATGCAACCGGCACACACCAGCGTCCGTCAGCCAACCGTCGTCGTCGAAGACGAAACCGTTTGCAATCCAGTCATCCACTTTCAGCATGGCAGCAATGCTGCCGACGAAGAGGTCAACGCCTGCGGACACGATGGCGACGAAGACGCCTGCAGCACGCAGATCTTCCACGAGTTCACGTGCTCCTTTCATGAGGGTACACCCTGCGAAGGCACGGAACAGATCGTCCTTGTGGATGGGGTCCTGAACCCCTTTCCACAGGGCGATGTCCGAGGCCATGAACTCGACGTCGTCGATCTCACCGCGAATGAACCGCTGCAGGTTGACCGCATTGTCCGTTCCGAAGTGGTCGTGCAGGGTCCTCCACGAGGACACCGCATCCACCAGGACGCCATCGCAGTCGAACACGACACAGGTCGGACGCATGCCTTGCACTCAACGTGGAGGCCATCAAGCCTCGTCCCGAGGCTCGGCACAGGGAGCTGGGCTCCCCATGCCGAGGTGACCTTCAGGGGTCACGCCATCCGCCGTTGGCGGTGGCCCGTCGCGGGGCGACGTCAGGACCGTCTCAAGCGACGCTCTCGAGGTTGCTCCAGGAGCGCAGCAAGGCGCCCTGACCAACTTCGGGGTTGTAGGAGATCTGGATCGAGATGCCCGTGAGCGGCGTACCGTCGGAGGTGTGCGAGCGCACGTAGATGGTGTCGCCGACGAAGAAGGTGGAGACCTTCTCTTCACCCTGAATGTCCACGATGTCAGCGAAGGTCACCACGCTCTGGCTGTTCGACGGGGTGAAGCCGTACACGTCGCTGGAATCAGCGAGCCGGAACGACTCCATGCCACCGTCGAACTGGTCGGCGAAGACCTTCACCTCAACGGCTTGCGTCGCGAGACGAACTTCTGCCTGCTCGATGGAGATGCGCCAGTGGCCGGTGTCGGCATCGAAGATGTCGACTTCCTCCATGTCGAAGGTGATGCGGGGCACACCCTTGACGTCGGTTTCGGCCAGGCTCGACGCCCAGACGTAGATCACACCGGAGAGCACCACGGTGATCGCGACCATGAGGATGGTTGCGATGACGGGGCTCACGGCATGCTCATCGTCGAGCATGCGGACCTCATCGACCTCTTCCTCGTCCTCGTCACGGCGACCCGCGATGGACAGGAGACCAACGACCACGCCAGCGAGCGCGACCGCCACGAGGCTGGGCGCGAACGAGGGCACACCGGAGGCACCGATGGTGCGCACGACGTCGGGGAGGTCCTGGTCGGTCACCGTGAAGGTGCCACGGCCGTAGTCCGCCTGGTCGCACACGTCGATGTTGCCGATCTTCGTGCTGTACATCACGTTGTTGCACCAGTCCTTGTCCTCAAGCACCGGGCGACGGATGCTGTCCACGCCGTCCTCGGAGCCGTAGTAACCGGGCTCGGTCCAGTAGTCGATGTTGTTCGGCAGGGTGACCACACCGTGGCTGACCGGGTCGTCCGCGATGAAGCGGTCCGCGATCGACTTCGTCATGTCGCAGGTCTCGTCGACGCAGGTCAAGACGTCCATCTCGACCCACATGATGTTCGTGGTCTGCTTGACGTAGACGTCTTCCGTGACCACGACAGAGGTGCCGTAGTCGGGCGCCGGGATGTAGACCGCGTCACGCTCGACTTCCGAGTGACCGTCCGACTGGAAGGTGATGCGGAGCATCTGGTCGTGGTTGTACGGACCCTCGTCACCGCCGGCCTTGACGGTCACGGAGACCGGGACCCAGGTGCCGTCCATGACGTTGGAGATGCCGTTGAAGTCGAAACCGCTGGCGGACTCGAAGTAGTAGTCTGGCACCTGCTCGGCCACGTTCTGCACGATGATCTTCAGGTCACGCTTGAGCGAAGTCTGCTGGATGTAGCCGTTGTCGTTCAGGTCGTAGGCAAAGTCAGCCGGGGCATCAGCGCTGTCCACGAGGTAGAGTTCCATCTCACAGAAGCCCTTGCCAGCGGGGTTCACTTGGTGGACACCGCCGTCGTAGAGGTAGTCAATCTGGTTGATCGGAGCGTTCGTGGTCGCGTCCTTCACGAGGTCAAGCACCAACTCGTCACCGGAGAAGGTGAACGAGAAGTAGTTCGTGTAGGAACAGTAGGCGCGGCCGTTGTCGTCGAGCTTCGGCAGGAGTTGCCAGAAGAGCGCGTCACCGTCGTGGTCCACGTCCGCCTTCAGGGCGGAGAGGTCGAAGGTAAGCTCGTCGGGGTCCTCCGTGTCTTCCATGACCTTGATCGTCCACTCGCCGTAGATGAGCGAGGAGTCGTTCGAAGCCCAGGTGATGGTGTCGCCCGTCTGGAGGTTCCAATCGTCGATGGTCGGTGCGTCGTTGACCGGGACCACGAAGATCTCGATCACGTCGTCCACAGCGTCCTGGTTCTCCGCGCCGTCGTCGCTGAGGCTCAGCGTCATGTCGCAGGAGCCGCCGGCTTCGAAGTCCATGCCGGACTTGCCGGTGATGGTCAGGACGGTGTCGTCGACCATGGCCGCGCTGAACAGCGGACAGGTCTCGTCAACGCTGACGTTCCACGTGTACACCTGACGGAACGGATCGTTCTCGTTCGGCTGGTCCTTGATGAGGTTCAGCGCGTTGGTGCCCTGGTTGGCAACGTCCGACAGGATGACGGACACGCTCTGGCCACCCACGAGGCTGTCCTCAGGGATGTGGTTCACGTGGGTTGCGTCACCGAAGAGGCGGACCGTGGTCACGCAGGCACCGCTGGTGTCGCGCTGACAGATCTCCGGCGCATCGTTGAGGTTCTCGATGATGAAGAACACGATGCGGTCGTCCTCGAGGCCGTTGCTGTCCGTCACGGTGAAGTTGAACTGCACCATACCGAACTGGTTCGGAACCGGGGTGATCGACAGGTCATGGCCGTTGAGGGTCCAGGTCACCAAGCCGTCTGCGGGGAGCGGGGTGTTGCTGTAGACCACGGTGGTGTCGCCTTCCTCAACCGTCCAGGTCAGGTCGCCAGCGGCGTCCTGAACGTCGGAAGCGTAGGAGGTGAGGCTGACCTCGTAGGTCGTCGAGTCCTCGTCCACCGTGATGTTGGCGAGTGCCGAACCAATCGTCGGGCAGGCGCGCTCGATGTCCATCGTGAGGGCCACGTTGTCGGACATGTTCACGTCGTTCTCGGTCGCCCAGTCGGTGGAGCAGTCGTTGTTGACGTGCTTCACCATGACGTCGTACTCCTTCGCGGCGGTCGGCACGTTGCTGCCGAGGAAGCTGCGGTAGGTGAGGACCTCATCGTTCAGGATGCCGTCCTCAAGGCTGCTGCCGCCCATGACGACCGTGTAGTAGTCGCTGAAGTCCTGGGTGGACGAGCCGCTGTCGATCGTCTGGTCGGGATAGACCTCACTAACGTCCGCACTGCTGTCGCCTTGCACAATCGCGATGATGCGCGCCTGGGCGGGCATGCCACCCATGCGGCTGAACGGAATCATGATTTCAGCGAAGTCGCCGCTAAAGTCCGAGTCAACCGAAGCGCTCGAGAGCGAGGTGACGCCCCATCCGAGGAAGCCGTAGGCGTACAGGTCGCTGCTGGAGTCCGACTCGGCCCAGAACAGGTAGTCGGCCTCGAAGGGCAGGTCGTGCGCACCGGCTGCACCGTAGTCGTAGCCCGTGTCGGAACCGCCACCGGTCACGTCGAGGTAGATCAGCAGGTCCGACGTGGACAGGTCCAGGTTGTCGATGCCGATGTACAGGTCGTCGTTCTCGGTGTAGGTGACGGAGAAGCCCGTGGTGAGTTCGCCAGGCATGACGTCGTCCGCCGGGTTCAACTCGGAGCCAATCCAGTCCGCGTTGTCGCCGTCCACGGTCATCACGTCGGGCTGGAAGTCCGGCGAGATGTAGGCGGCGCGCAGGCCGTCGGTGCTCACGATGGAGACGCCGACTTCACGGGTCGTGTCCGCGCCAAGGTGCGAGGTGGTGATGTCGAGGAGGTTGGCCTCCTCGATCATCGTGCCTGCAGCGAGGACGAGCATCGACGGGGTCAGGTCCTGACCGATGGAGGTCACGCTGGCACCGACCGCAAGTTCGATCTGCGTGTTCACGTTGGGTCCCCAGGTCAGGTTCTCGACCAGGCCCGTGGCGTCGGACACGTAGATGGCGTCCTCTGCGTCGGCCGTACCCATGTTGTAGCGGAACTGGGTGTTGTACACCTCAAGGCCGGAGAAACCGGACAGGTCGAGGTGCATCAGGTCCGCAGCGCCGCTGTCCTCCAGGTGGAGGCCAACACCGGACGAACCGCCGTCGAGCGTAGCGTAGTCCACCATCATCGAGGTGTCGTAGGCGTAGACCGCGTAGGCGTCGTTGGACGCCGCTGCCGCGGAGGTCGCGCTCGTGGTGTCCGCCGTGATCGAGGCGTTGTCGTTCAGGACAAGCATGCCACCGTCAACGTACACGCCGGTCTCGAAGCCGGTGATGTCCGTGCCCGAGAGGGTCAGCGAGTCGCCGTTCGCGTGGTCCACACCAACGCTGCCGCCTTGGCTGCCACCTTGGAGGATGGAGCCGTCGTCGGAGGCATCGCAACCGTCCAGCACGATGGCGTTGGTCGGGAGCGAGATGGTGTTGCTCATCATGTTGATCGACGTGCCCGAGCAGTCCTCGAGGGTGATGCCGTATGCGCTCGTCACTTCACGGCCAGCGGAAATCGAGATGTCGTTGCCGCTGATCACAGGTCCGGAGACACCGCTCGCCGCCGTGGTGTAGTAGGCGTCAAGGGTGATGCCACCGTCACCGTAGGTGTCGCTGACGTCAATCTGGTACGTGCCCGCGTCCGTGTAGGAGGTGAGCGGCTTGTACGCCGTGTTGGAGGCGAAGGTGTACGAGGACCACGTGTCGGTGGTCCCGTCGGGCTTCGTGATCTCGAGCGAGATTTCGTAGCCCCACGAGTCCGTGGCAATGTCGATGATCAGGGTCGAGCCGTTTCCGGGGAACGTGAACGAGCAGCTGTCGCCGTAGCCGTAGTTACCGGAAATCTGGCAGAGCGAAGTGGTGGAGCCAATGGGCTGCGTCGCGCCGGTCATCAGGATGCCGTCGTCGCTGTCGACGATCGTGTTGTCCGTGATGTCGCCGGAGCCACCGTCCGTGTAGATGGCCACTGCACCCTCGCCGGGGCCGTAGAGTTCGTTGCCGTCCACAAGGAAGCCTTCGACGCCGCGGACGAAGACGCCCGTGTCGGAGAAACCGCGCATGACGTTGTCGCTGACCGTCAGGTCGCTCGTGGTGCTGTCGTAGGCCGCAACGACGTTGCTGCCCATCGAGTTGTTGAACGTGTTCCCGGTGACCAGGCCGCCGTCGGAGTACGCGCCGGTGTAGAACCAGATGTCGTTGATTTCACCGCCATCCTCGAACAGGTTGTTCTGGATGGTCAGGTTGTCCGCACCGTACTCGTTCGTGTTGTGGCTGTAGTAGTAGGGGGAGCGCTGCATGATCATGCCCACACCGCAGTTCGTGAACGTGTTGTTCTCGATGACGTCGCCTTCACCGCCGTACAACTGGATGCAGATGTCCTGCAGGTTGATGGCGTTGTTGAGCGGCGTGTAGCCCTTGTAGTGGCTGATGGTCGAGTTGCGGATGTTGAAGTGGTTCAGTTCGTAGTCGGGGTAGTACCCGTAGCCCATGCCGCCGATGATCGACGAAACACCGTTGAACGCGGAGCCGTTGGCATCGAGGTTCATCGAGTAGTACTGGTAGCCAAACTGCACACCCTGCACTTCACCGTCGGTGTTCACCGCCATGCCCGTGATGCTGGAGTTGTGGAACTCCATGTTCACTTCGCCGTAGTAGTACGGATAGAGGAGGTTGTAACCGTAGTAGTCGTAGGAGGCCGTCACGAAGAAGGTCGCGTCGTTCCACTCGTGCGTGTCGGCATCGAGGTAGAGGAACGGAGCGTCGATCATCACCGTTTCACCGACGAAGTCGGAGCCGTCGATGGATCCGTAGTAGTAGCCGTGCTCCACCAAGCCGTTGCTGAACGTGCGGGAACTGCCGGTCGAGGACCAGGAGTTGTAGCAGTTCGAGAGCATGATGTAGCTCGTCGAGGTGTAGGCGTAGCAGACGCGGTGCGTGAACTCTTCCACAAGTTCGACTTCGGCCGTGTTGCCCGATGCATCGAGCAGCGTGACCGCTTCGCTGACCCAGCGGAAGTCGGCGTTGTTGTCCGACGAACTGGTCCAGTAGTAGTCGATCTCAGCGACGGAGGTCACCATGTAGCCGTTCAGGTCCTGGTCGTGGCTGCCCTGTGCGTCCACAATCGTCGTCGTGAAGGTCAGGTCCTCAGCAACGCCGGTTGCGTCCGTCGTCCCGGAGGAGGCGGTGTCGCCAGCAGCGGTCATGAGGCGGACGTTCACGTCCGCAACGCCTTGGGCACCGTTGCCGTCGTTCTCGTCCGCGGTCATGGTGATGTCCACCTGACGCATGCGGTTGAACGTACCAGAGCCCGTGACTTCGACCGTGGTGAGGTCGAGGGTGCCCTCGATGTAGTCGACGACGGAGGAACCGCTGATGGTGAAGTCGTGGTCCGTGTTGTCGAAGGTCGAGTCAACGAAGCTGAAGTCACCGCTGCCACCGAGATCGAAGCCCACAGCGTTGTCCTGGAAGGTGACGCTGTCGTACGCGAGGTCCTTGGTGGTGGACGGGCCGAACTTGAAGGCCGCGCCGGCCGAGTTGCTGACCGTACCGGTGAAGTCGCCACCGAAGTCCTTCAGGTAGTAGGCACCGGCGGTGACCTGGCTGTCGAGGTCCATGTTCAGCATGTCCATCTGGCCGGACGCACCGGATCCGACGAGCACACCGTAATCGCCACCGGTCACGTTGAACGTGTCCGCGGACGCCATGGTCGAGCCGACAACGGACAAACCGGCGTCGTTCGGGGAGGTCACGTCGATGTTCTGCAGGTGGCCAGCAGCGAAGTCGCCACCGATCTCAACACCAACGTCAGCGCCCGTGATGGTGCCGTCCTGGAAGAGCGGCGTACCGGACTCACGGAGGTAGGTGCCCATGTCGCTGGGGTCGTTGCTCGTGCGAGCAACGAACTCGTAGCGGTCCTGGTAGTTGTCGGCGCCCTTGTGGAGGACGTCGATGTACAGGGTCGCCTTGGTGATGTTCGTCGCGGAGATGTCCACGATCGGCCAGGTGACGCGAGCGCCCTGACCGCTGCTCATGTAGTAGCTGTAAGCGTAATCAAGGCAGACGTTGTAGTAGCCGAAGAGACCGTTGTGGCCCTCGGGCGGGGTGTAGACGCCGCTGAACATGCTGCTGGGGGAGTAGTAACCCCAGTAGTGGTACGGGTAGTAGGCGTAGGAGCCCGACGGGGTCACGCCGGGGATGTTGTCCCAGCGGAAGCCGAAGTCGTACGGGGGCTGGTAGTAGCCGGGGAAGGAGGGGACGCTGCCGCCGCCGTATCCGCCGTAGTAGTAGAAGTAGTACATGTAACCGGAGTTCGCGCCGTACGGCGTGTAGTTCGGTCCGTAGGAGTACCCGTACAGGTTGCAGTCGTACTGCGGAGCACCGCCAACGCCACCTTGGTAAGTACCGACGTTGTTGCCGTTGTCCGCCGCGGAGCCGGTCGTGGAGCCCTCGTTCGGGTCGTTCGCCGAGTAGGGGTAGTATCCGGTGTCACCAGCGGTGATGTTCCAACTGTTGCCGCTGTCGTCGGTCAGGCCGATCGCCAAGCGGTCCGTGATGTAGTAGTACTTCGAGGTCGCGTAGTTGTAGGTCGGGTGAGCGTTGCCACCACCGTAGATGGAGTTCGCACCCACCTGGAGGTAGTCGCCCGTGCCGAGGAAGGTCGACAGGTCGATGGCGTAGGTCTTCCAACCCGTGGCCTGCCCGCTGAGGGAGGTCGAACGGTAGATGGTCGGGAGGCTCATGCCGCCTTCAAGGTCCACACCCACGGTGTTGTCCGTTGAGGTGAAACCGTCCACCTGCGGTGCAGCATTCTTGGACATGATGCCCACGGCGGCGTTCTTAACGACGATGTTGTCGATGGTCGCGCCTGCGGATTCAACCCAGAGGGCCGTACCGGTCGACCCGGTGTTGATGATGGTCGAGTCGCTGATGGTCAGCGAACCGCCGTTCACCTTGACCGTCGCCATGTCGTCCGAGGACGTCGTGGCGCCGTAGATGGTGCCGTCTTCCGTCAGGCTCAGAGCGCCGTCGGCCACGTAGAGGGCGGCCATGGTGCTGCTGTCCTGGTGGAGGTCCTTCACCACGCCACCGGCCACCGCGAGGGTGCCGCCGGCGAAGTTCATGCGGACGCCGTAGTTCGAGTTCTGCGCCTTGATCAGACCCTTGGTGCCCGTGTCCGAGGAGACATTCAGCAGAAGGGTACCGCCGTTGGAGACGGTGAGCACCGGCGAGTTCGTCGCGCTGGCGTCAACGGTGAGCACGGAGCCCATCAGGACGAGGGTGCAGCCGTCGATGTCCAGGTCAGCGCTGAGCGTCATGGGGAAGGAGTCGAAGAC
>JALRLN010000046.1 GCA_023254445.1 Candidatus Poseidoniaceae archaeon
GGGACGCGCGGCATCAGCACCTCATCGGCCAGTTCGTCGGCAAGGGAGGTCAGCGTGGCCCACGATGCTCCGGTGAAATGGCCACGGTTCCGCAACGCGTCGTACGGCGCTCGGCCGGTCAGCAACCCGACCACGGTGCGGACCGTCCACGACGTGAGGCCGAGCGGAAGGCGCCACGGTCGACGCTTGAGCAAGGCGCCCGTCAGCGTCTTTTCGCTGGACGCATCGAGCAGCGTGCCGTCGAGGTCGAAGTACGCCGCCACGGACGCTGCGGCCTCCCCCATGGGCGGGCCTTGCGCTCGCCTGCGATTGACCTTGCGTCGCTCATCGCTCCTCGGGCACGGCGGCGGATCCAATTTCACCGTAGACGCGACGACCGGCCATGTGGTCCTGCCACCAGGTCAAGCGGTCGGCCAGGTGGCGTGGGATGAAGAAGCCGATTTTGCGGGGCGTGAGGCCATGGTTGCGCATCGCGCGGTCGTTTGCAAGTTCGGCAACGATGGATTGGGCTGAGCATCCGGGATTGGCCAAGACGAAGCGAAGCACCTCATGCTTCAGTCGTTCCAAGCGCGCTTGCTTCTGGCTGCCTTCCCCTGTCCTTCGTGGCATAGGCCGGAAACCATCTGCTACCGCCATAAGGGTCCTGTGGGACCTCCCAGCAGACGCGCTTACGCGACGTGCACGGGCAAGGTGGTTTTCCAGTTCGCGTTGGCCAGTTTCTTGGCCTTTCCGTCGGCGATGATCGGGTGGATGATGTTGAGGCGCCCGTGCATGCCCGTGACCGCGAACTTGACGCGGAGCGTGGCCGCGCGGTCCGCCATCATGGCGTTGATCTGCTCTTGGTCGAGGGTCACTTCGGCCATCGTGCTGCCGTCGGTGCTGCTGAGGATGGACAGGGTGGTGTGCTGGAAGTGCAGGGAAGGGCGGAAATCCCAGTCATCGGGGTCTGCCATCTGGACGGTCACGTCCAGCGACAGGCCATCTCGGATGCCGACCCGGCTGACCTCGACCTGCTCCACCATGTCGACCGTTCCCTCCCAGCCATCGGGCCTTCATAGCCTTGTCCAAGCCACCGACGGTCTCATTCGTAGGCGACTTCCACCAACCGGGGGACGAGGACCGTGATGCGGACCTCAAGGGTCCAGTCGTTGCCGGGGTCTGGGTCAGGTGCGCCAGGGATCAACCCGTCGGGGTCGGCTTGGTCCGCCACCACGGTCCAACTCCAGTTGCCCTGACCGAAGCGCGCGCCGGGTTGGTTCAGGATGCGAGCGAGGACCTCCTCAGCCGAATCGCCCTCAAAGACGCCGGACTCCGGTTCGGGGTTGAGGTCCTCTTTCTCCAACGTCGCGCTCGCAGGTTCGTTCCGCGTCACGTTGCCCGTGGTGGTTTGCGCGCTCGCATCCCAACCGCTGGCAGGAAGTTCCAGCATCAGGGTGAAGTTGTCGTACGGAAGCAGCACTTCGCTTCCCAGTTCAAGCACCGCTTCGAAGGCCATGACGCGCATGCCTACGGCGGGGAGGTGTTCGGTGCGCCACCGCTCGCCTTGGTCGAGGTAGCCTTCCCACGACTCGGAAACGGTCTGCTCGTCCCATGCGAGGGTGAAACGACGGGTGGTGACGTTGACCTCGAAGCCTTCGCTCACGACACCGCCGTCCGCGTCGCTGACGGTCAGGCGCCCTCGCAGCAGCCCGCTTTCGGAGGTGGGCAGCAGGACGTCGGGGGTGATGGCGTCCGCATCGTCGTCCGGCACGCCGTTGCCGTCCGCGTCCGTCAGCACGTCGAGATCCCACGAGAAGGACAAGGGGCCGCCTTCAGGGTCCGTCGACGCGCTGGCGTCGAGGAGCGCCGTGTCGCCTGCCCGCACCTGCGTCGGCAGGTCAAGCACGAGGTCGGGCGCCCCGTTCACGGTCACGGAGGTGGTCGCTTCGTCCGTGCCGCCTTGGTCGTTCGTCACCTCGACGGTGATCGTGTAGGTACCAAAGGCATCGTAACGGTGCGAGGTGAAGCCGATGAGCGTCTCCGACGACGTCCCGTCCCCAAAGTCCCACGACCAGCCGGTGAGCACGCCTTCAACGGGTTCGGAAGCACGGGCATCGAGGGTCACCATCTCCCCTGCCTGAATGAGGGCGGGGTAGGCCTCAAGGGACGCCCGTGGGTTGGTTGTGCGGTCGAGGACCTCCGTGCAGCCGGGCAGAAGGAGGCTGCCGAGGAGCAGCATCAGCAGGGTCGCGCTGCTCAGCGAGGAGCGGGCCACGACCATGCGGTTGAGGCGGCGCCTCCCTTTCTGAACCGTGCGGTGCGGTGCGCGACCGTGGGCCACGTTCGCGACGGCTCAGTCAAGGTCCACGGGTTGAGGCAGGTCGCCGTCAATGGAGGCACGTTCCAGCGGGTCGTCGAGGCCGTCGAGGTCCTCGTGCACAACCACGTTGACGTCGTGATGGTCCACTGAGATAGCCGGTTCCGCCTCCAAGAGCACGTCCACGTGAACAGTTCCTGCATCGTATTCTGGCGTCGGTACAGGTTCGGGCGCCACGTCCTCCATGGGCTCAACGTCGCCCTCGAGCAACGCAGCGGCGGCCGCGACGCGCTCCTTCCGTGCCTTGTTCATGTTGGCCACGTCCGCGTCGGTGAAGGCGTCCTGAACCGCTTCGACGTCCGGCACGTCGGCCTCAACGCGTCGCCTCCACCATCGGGCCATGCACCTTCTTGCGGGCAGGCGCCCATCAAGGTGCGGGGGTGGTCAGGTTGAAGGGGGGTCGTACAGGACTGCCGCGCATGGCCGTGGACCCCTTGGCAGGCGAGCGTGTGCTCGCCTTCGACCTGGAGACCACGGGCATCTCCACGCGCTCGGACCGCATCGTGCAGATTGCCCTGCTTGGTACCGAAGCCGACGGCAGCTCCGTCGGCATCGAGCGATTGGTGGACCCACGTCGGCCCATCCCCATGGCCTCCAGCCGGGTGCACGGCATCTACGACCGGGACGTTCGAGGCGCACCGACCTTTGCCGACCTCGCCGACGAACTGCACGCCCTCATCGAGGGAGCCGTCGTGGTGGGCCACAACGTTCGCCGCTTCGACATGGCCCTGCTCACGGCCGAATTCATGCGCTTGGGCCGGCTCCCGCCGCGACCGAAGGCGGTCATGGACACCCTCGAGGTGGCCCGTCGCCTCAAGGTGGGGCGCCCTCACAACCTCGGGTCCTTGTGTGCACGGCACGGCATCCGGCTGGTCAAGGCGCACACCGCGGGCGCGGACGCCCTGGCCTCGCTCGGGCTGCTGTGGCGGATGATGGAACGTCACCCCCAACCCTTCCGTCGCGCGGTGGACGAGATTGAGCATTGGATGATGCACGGTGAAGGGCGCCGTGACGCCAGTGAACTCGGGCGCGGCTTGGTGGACCTCGAGCCCTTTGACGCCGACGGCCGACTCCGCATCGACGGCGACCACCTCGTCTTGGCCTTCGGCCGGCACCGGGGCCGAACCGTCGCTGAGGTCGCTCAGGACGATGCACCCTACCTTCGCTGGCTGACGTCCCCTGCAGGAGGCCTGTCGACCGAAGACCACGCCCGCCTGAACGAGCGCCTGCAGGCGTCAGGCATCGGGGATTGGTGACCAGGCCAACACGTCGCACCAGTGCCCGATGCGCCAGTCCGTGCCACGCGCCAACGCGGATCCGAGGAAGATCGGTCCGGCCGCATCCTGCTCCATCAAGGCGTCCAACCGATCGATGCTCGACCCGGTGAAGGTCACCGAGAGCCGCCCTCCGCCGTCGCCGAGCCGGCCTTCGGCGTCGAAGACCTGCCGCTCGGCTTGAACGGTGGAGGACCCCTTTGGGCGCGCAACAACACGCACCACGGCGTCACGAAACTCCCCGTCGTCGAGCCGCCCCTCGTCTTGGCGCCAGCGCAGCCAATGCGGGCACCACGCCTTCCAATCGCAAAAACCGCCGCAACTTGATTCGCCAGGGGTGGCTTCGGCCGGCGCCTCGCTCGGGATGGTGGCCTCCCACGCGAGGTACGCGTCCTCGAGGACGCCGTCCTTCGACGCCACCCAGGTCGTGCGGTCCATGGTGTACCACCCTTCAGCACGGACGGCGGGGGCGTCCGGGTTGTTGGCCATCAGGATGTCCCGATAGAAGCGAAGTTGCCGGTCCACTTCGGGTTTCAAGTCGCCTTCTGGAGCTCGACCCGTCTTGAGGTCCGCCACCACCCACGCCGTCGTCGTGCCGTCGTCGGCCACTTCCTCGAGCAGCAGGTCGACGCGCCCGCCAAGCCGGCCGTCGCGCGAGATCACCTCGCCCTCCACGACCAGCACGCGCTCCTGCACCCTTGACCACAAGGCCACGGTGACCCGGTCGTGGGCGAGGCCTTGGACGCCGACCCAGCGAAGCAGCAGGTCGATCCCACCGCGCTGTCCATCGAGGGCCTCCGACCATCGTTCCTCCTTCCACCGAGGGTGGCGCGGGGTGGCGTGAAAGGCCGCTTTTTCCTCCGTCCATCGGTCCCGCAGAAGGCGCTCGCCCTCTTCGGGCAACCACCCCATGCTCGCGCGCGGACGGTCCGCGAGGTCGAGGTTCAACAGGTCCTCGATGGAGGCGTGCACCGCCGTGCCCAAGGCAGCGGCCATGCCCGTTTTCCTTGGGAGGCCTTGCCTGCTCAACCAATGCATCCGAGGGCAGGTCTCGAACCTGTTCCATGAGGAGGGGGAAAGGCGGTGCTCGCCCTCCATGCACGCCACCTCCTCCGAGAGGTCATGAAGCCTCGGTCTGAACGCCGGAAGGGTTGAATCCCTCAGGAGACGACGAATGCGCATGACCGGTCCTATCGTTCGTGTTCGAGGCGATGTCGAACTGAAGAACGCGCTGGTGATCACGTGCTTTCCCAGCGTGGGAATGGTGACGCCGATCGTGGCCAATTACCTCATCGAAAACCTCGGTCTGGAGTACATCGGTGGCGTCTTTGACTCCCGCTTGCCCGCCGTGGCCATCGTCGAAGACGGGTGGGCCCTTCCCCCGGTCCGAGCGTACGGCGGAAGCCCAGGCTGCACCATCGACGGATGCGACCAGGTGGTCCTGCTGATGAGCGAGATGATGGTGCAGGACGTCATCGCGAACGAAATCGTCTGGGCCCTGCTGGATTGGTCCAAGGAGAACAACCTCGGCCGGGGCTTGGTCATCGACGCCTTTCCCAAGTCCGGCATGAAGGCCATCGGCATGGAAGGAAACGAGCCGACCATCACCTACGACGATGAGGAAGGCGTGGTCGACCTGCTTGGCATCGCTTCGAACGACAAGATGCGCGAAGCCGTCGAGGGGCTTGGGTTGTCCATGGTTCAGGGAGGCGTGATTCGCGGCATGAACGCCGCCCTCCACGGCGAGGCACATCGGCGAGGCATCGACATCATGGGCATCATGGCCGAGGCCGACCCGCGTTACCCGGACGCTCGGGCGGCGGCCGAGATCATCCGCTGCATCAACCAGTTGCTGCCCATCGCCAACCTCGAGATCGACGAGTTGTTGGCTGAGGCCGAAGAAATCGAACAGCACGTCTCGTCGATGATGGCCGCGGCCATGGGCGAAGACGGCGGGGGCTCGCCGAATCCGATGCTCTACGGCTGATGAGGGACCTCAGAGCCAACGGTCGAGGGTCCCCGCAGGACCTTCCTTCGGTTCATGTGCGGCGGGTGCGTCGGTCGCATCGTTCGACGGCACGACGGTGTCGCGCTCGAGTTCCGCGACCAATTTCGCCTCGTCCCACACCTCCACACCAAGGCCCTGTGCCTTGCTGAGCTTCGAGCCCGCCGACGCTCCTGCGACGAGAACGTCGAGGGCTTTGGAGACGCTACCGACCACGCGACCGCCGGCCGCTTTGATGGCGTCCTGCGCCTGTTTTCGTGGCATCGTCAGGGTTCCCGTCAGGCAGAAGGAACGCCCGCTCAGGGCGCCGCCTGCCGCAGGTGCGGGTTCGTCCGCCACGTCGAGGACCGAGAGCAGGGCCTCCACGGTGCTGCGGCGGGAGGACAAGCCGTCGCGCACGGCACACGCCACCACGGTGCCCACGCCCTCCACCGTGCACAGTTCCCTGATGGCCTCGGCGTGCTCGTGCGCCTTGCCTTTGTCGTCTTCAAGCGGCCCGAAGCCCTCGGTTCCCGGTTCGGCCTGGGCGCGCTCGAGCCACGGAAGCACCGCCTCAGCCCCTTCGAAATGACGGGCGATGGCGGAGGCGAGTTCTGGACCGATGCCCGGCAAGCCAAGGGCGTGGAGGAAGCGCCCGAGCGTGAGGGTCCGCGAGGCTTCGATCTGCCCCATCACGTTCCCCGCGGAGGTCGCGCCCATGCGGTCCAGCGATTCCAAGGCGGGCGCGGTGAGGGCGTAGAGGTCTTCGATGCCAACGACGAGGCCCTGCTCAAGCAATTGCTCGACGAGTTTCTCCCCGATGCCGTCCATCTCAAGCGCCCTGCACCAGTACAGGACGGCCCTCGAGGTGCGCGCCTCGCACATCAGGTCGTCGCACCGAAGGAAGGCCCCGTCCAAGCGAAGGGGGCCGCTGCACGACGGGCAGGACGTCGGTGCGAGGACGTCGGTTGACGCGGGAAGGGTGGCCTCAAAGGGGCGCCCGTCTGCATGCATCCGTCCCTGCAGGTCCGCCTCGGTCGCGGGGCCAAGCGAGGCCTCGATCTTCGGGATCACATCGCCACGTCGGACGATGCGCACCTTGTCGCCGAGCCGGACGCCGAGCCGCTCCACTTCCCCGAGGTTGTGGAGCGTCGTGTTCTCCACGGTCACCCCCGCAACGCTTTGCGGAGCGATCCGAGCAACGGGGGTCACGGCCCCCGTGCGTCCCGTCTGCCAATCCACAGCCAGCAGCACGGAGATGGCTTCCTCAGGCGGGAACTTCCATGCCAACGCCCAACGGGGGTGGTGGGCCGTCATGCCGAGGCGGTTCCGTTCGTCCAACGAGGCGACCTTGAACACCACGCCGTCGATTTCGTACGGAAAGTCCGAACGTGTGTCCGTCCAGAAGGCCGTGTTCCGAATGAGGGCTTGCGCGGCGGCGGCAGGGTCCTCGCCCTCCAGCACCTGCCACTCGGCCGGTCGAACGCCCGCCTCCTGCTCCAGCCACGTCAGCAGGGCGTCGTCGGCCGTGCCCTCCGGAGGTGGGGTCGAATCGGGGTGCCGGTCCTCGGGCGGCAGGAATTGGACGTCGTAAGCCTGGAACACCAAATCTGCTGCGTCGGCTTTCCCGTCGGCGTGCTTCTGGCGCAAGGCGCCGGCCGCAAGGTTGCGCGGGTTGGGTGAGGTCTCCCGGTACTTCGCATCAAACACCGCCAACGGCATCACGACTTCACCTCGAACATGGACGTCGACAGGAACGGGGAGGGTGTGAGGCACGTTGGCAACCTTTCGTGCGTTGCGCGTCACGTCCTCGCCACGCTCGCCGCTGCCACGGGTGGCCGCCCGAACGAGCCGCCCGCATCGGTATTCCAAGGACAAGGCAGAGCCGTCCAGTTTGGGCTGAGCGATGAACCGGGTGACGCCGCCCGTGGTCTGGTTGACGAAATGGAGCAGGTCCTCATCGGTGGTGCCCTTGTCGAGGGAGCGCATGGGGAAGCGGTGGTCCACCTTGACGGAACCGGGGTCAACCTCTGCACCCACGCGCTGGAGTTGGGGGTGGTCCGGGGCCAGTCGCTGCAGTTCCGACCACAAGGCATCGAAGGCTGCGTCGCTGATCTCCGGGGCTGCAGCGTTGTAGTACAAGTCGGAATGGCGGGCGATTTCGGACGCCAACCAGGCGACCCGGGACGCTTCCTCTGCACTCACGCGTCTGAACCGTCCTCGACATCCTTTGAGCCCTCGCCCTGCACCTCGTCACCAAGACGCAGGGCCGTGAACTGGCTGTTCTCCAGCGGGCAGCGCATGGCGACGGCGGCGTTCATTCGTCGGAGGTGCAGTTCAGCCGTGACGTGAACGGTGGCCTCGAAGAGGTGCCCGGCGGCTGGACGCAGGTCATCGTCGGACAACACAATGTGGAGGTGGGTGAAGGGGTGGCCCTCTTCATGCCGCACAAGGTTGCCCTGCAGCGCCACCAACTCCGCGCCCCCTTCGATGGTCACGCGATGATAGCGGTGGTTGTCGTCCATGTAGCCGTAGGTGCTGTTGCGTGTTCGTCCAATGCCGCTCGTGATGGCGGCAGCGTTCATCCCGAGCGTGTCGGCCAAGGCATGCAAGGAGGCATGGAGTTCCTCTCCGGGGTCAAGCCTCAGCATGATGTCGTCGCCGCTGCAGGTCCACTCCATGGCCCAACGAGGTGGGGCTTGCCCTTGAAGCGATGCCTCATTCTTCCTCAAACATCGAGGCCCACGCGTCGTCGCCGAGCAGGGCCGCGGCCACCCATGCTCGGACCTGCGTGAGGTCCTCCCGTTCCGCCCCCAAGGGGAGGGGGCCGAAGGGCCCCCAGCCGCGCCGGTGCAGCATGATGCGTGCGCGCGGCTGACGGTCGGCCAATCGGAGGCGTTCCCACGCGTACCGTTGGCCATCAGCGTAGAGGTGCGACCGGGTGATGGCGTACCGTTTTGGGGCAAGGAGCCCCACAAGGTGGACGGTCAACAGAAGGTCCCAGAGGATCGCCCACTGCACCGGCGTTCCTGAGAGTCGAACGAAGGCCCAAGGAAGCACCAGCATCGCGGCCATCGAAGCGAGGTTGCCCCATTGACGGATGGCCTCTTGCGCCCCGCTGCATCTCCACGCGTACCCTCCGGGCTGGGGTCCAAGCTCGGGCACTTGACGACGTTGCCGCATCAGCCACCACGCGTCCCACACCACGATACCCGCGAGGACGAGGACGGCAAGCCGGCCAACCACGTCCGCTGAAGGGAGGTTCATGCCACAGCCTCACAGATGGACGAGGTCCTTCTCGCTCAGGCTGCCACCGCCGCCTCGTCGACGCCCCAGCAGCAGGCCGACGGCAAGGACGGCGAAGACAACGAGCGCGACCAGGCCCCATGAAGTTCCGCCGCCGCTCGGGGTGGTGCCCTCCAAGACGTCTGGGGTACCGTCGCCGTCGTCGTCCTGGTCCGCCACGAGCCATGTCGAGGTTCCTGCCGGGCAGTGAAGGTCGTCCGGCTGCCCGTCTTCGTCCGTGTCGACGCTCGCGCAGGGGTCCATCGGGTAGGCATCGCGGGTGTCTCGGATTCCGTCCCCATCGTCGTCTTCGTCGTACACGTCGGGCCCACAGGGCGAGGACGTGACCGTGTCCGACCACGTCAGATCGCTGCAGGTCGAGGTCCAATCGCCGTCCGTGTCGAGTTGGGTCACCTCCACGTCGAGGGAGGCCGTTCCGACGGCCCCGTAGGCATCTGTGACGCTGACCTCAATGACGTAGATGCCGGGGGGCAGGTCGGTCAGGTTCGTGACGAGGACGTCGGTGCTTCGCGTCACGACGATGGCGCGCACGTCGGTCACCACCCAGTCGTACTGCAGGTCTGCAGCGTCCTCGAGGTCGTCCTCCACATCGAGGCTGACCTGCACTGGCAGCGTTTCCATGATCCGTGCTCCAGCAACCGGAGAGGCGAAGGCCACCTGCGGAGCAGCGTTGAGGGGGACGTTGACCACGATCTCGTCGCCAAGCATGACCGTGGTCGTCACGCTCGGCGAGCCGGGCACAACCACAACCACTGAGGCTTCGTTGGTGGAGACGGTTCCGGTCGCATCAACCACGCCGACGAGCAGTTCCAGCGTCACCGCGGCGCCCGAACCGGTGGTGCTCATCGCCTGTGCCACTGGGAGGTCTGGCGTGACGGTCCATGCCCCGTCAACCGGGCTTCCAGAGCGAAGGGCAACAAGGCGTTGGGTGGACCATCGATGGAGGTGGCCGCTGCCATAGACGCTGGTGGGCCCTCCTTCGAGGACGACGTCGAGAAGGCGAACGTCGGCATCACCCACCTGCACTTCACCGTCCAGAACGGTGTTCGAGATCGACGCCGGGTGGCCGTCGGCCGCGAGGGCAATGTCGGCCGTGATGTCCGCATCGTTCACTTCGACGGGCGCCGCGTCCTCATCGGGGCCGGCGTGGAGGTCCAATCCGACGGCGTACCCGTCCACCTGAACGCGTTCCATGACGAGCGAAGTGGACCGGCCGTGGTGGGCCGTGATGGCGGTACCAGCGCCGCTTCCGCTCAGGGTCAGGTCGGTGAGTAAACCGGCAGAATCGTCGAGGTCAATCCCGGGAGCGCCCTCGATGTGCACTACGGCCACATCCAAGCCACGGTTTGGACCGCCGGTCAAGGCCGCGGAGGCCGTGCCTGCGTGCAGGCCGACGTTTC
>JALRLN010000047.1 GCA_023254445.1 Candidatus Poseidoniaceae archaeon
ATCACCGTCGGCGAAGGCACCCCGATGACCTGCGACCGCTCCGAAGCCGGCGACGGCTCGGACGTCGAGACCGACTGCTACATGGCTGAGTACGGCACCACCAACGACGCTGAGTGGACCATTGGCGACGGCGTGACCATCTACGAGAACGGTCAGAACCTCTGCGGTGCGGGCGAGTCCTGCGCTGTTGAGGTCGTCATCGTCAACAGCCGCGAGGGCCAGACCCTCGACGAGTCGAACACCGTCGCTGAGTGAGCCGTTTGGTTCGGGGAAGGTTGATGCCCCCGCCTCAGGCCCTGACGGGCATGACCGTGGACGGCAGGCTGCTTGGTGATGCCCGCCGCGAGCGTCTGATTGACCTCGTGCGCGACCTTGCCTTCCTCGACGGCGGCTCCGACGACGCCTTCACGCTCGCCAGTGGACGAACCTCACGCTGGTTCTTCGACATGAAGCCGGTGATGATGCACCCCGAAGCCGCACGGCTCATCGGCTCCCTCATCTGCAGCCGTTTGCCGTCCTACCATGCCAACGTGGTCGGCGGGCTTGAACTCGGCGCCGTTCCCTTGACCGCGCTCGTCATTGCCTCGGCCGATGCTCCAGCGAACCTGCGCGGCATCATGGTGCGCAAGGAGCCGAAGGGGCGGGGTGGGCGCAAAACGAACAACCCGCCCGGTGTCGAAGGCTCCTCCCTTGCCGGTGGCGGCAGCATCCTGATCCTCGAGGACGTCACCACCACCGGTGGCTCGGCCATTCAGGCCGTGCAGCGGCTGCGGGCCGAGAGCGGCTGCGCCGTGGTTGGGGTGCTGAGCATCCTCGACCGCCAAGAGGGCGGCGTGGCGGCCTTTGCCGAAGCCGGCATCCCCTTCGAGAGCCTCCTCGTTCGCTCCGATGTGACCGGGTGAGCAGCATGGCGCACGAGGTGCTGGTTCCTGCGGACCTGACGGTCCACGAGGGCATGGTCCCGGTGCGCGACCCCACCGCGCCAGAAGGCCTTGCGTTCGTCCACGGTGATGCGGCGAAACCCCTTGCCACGCCCTGGCAGGTGGCCTTGGAGCGTGCCTTGCTCATGGACGGTGACCGACTTCCGGTCGGTCCCGTGCTCGACCCGGCCTGCGGCTCCGGTGTGCAGTTGGCCGCCCTCGCCGTGGCCCTCGGCCGCCCGGCCTTGGGGGTCGAACTGGACCCCAGCCGAGCCATGGCGAGCGCGCTGAACCTCGCCGCCGTGGCCGCGTGGTACGGTGAAGAGGACGAGGCATGGTTCCGCGAGTCAAGGGTCCTCGTCGGCGACGGCACCGACGCCGCAGCCGTTCTGGCGGCTTCGGGCCACGCCTCCGTCGGCGTGCTTCAGTTGGACCCGGCCCGGCCACGCAACTCCAGAACGCACGACCTGAGCGAAATGGCCCCCTCGCCGGACGCGGTCCTGCGGGCGTGGGCGCCCCACCTCGCTCAGGGCCCTGAAGGCCCGGCGCTGCTGCTCGACCTGTCGCCCCGGCTCCTCCACGAGCAGCGCCTTGGTGTCGAGGCGATCGTCGATGCGTCCCTCCCCGGAAGCGCACGGACCTGGGTTTGGGGCTCCCGAGGAGGCGGCCGCGTGGACCGTTTGTCCCTCTGGCTCGGCGGCTGCGCTACGGCCAACGTGGCGCGCCGCTTCCTCCGCTACCCTCCGGACGGTGGACCTCCGCTGGTGCTCGAAGGAGGCCGTGCGGTCGCGCTTGGCGACGACCTTCCTGCGCCCGCCCGCCGCCCGCCCGTTCGAGGGGAGCACGTCACGCTGCTCGATGCTGCGCTGCTCGCCTCGGGTTTGGCCGACACCTGGCTTCGCCACCACCTCGGCGAGGAGGCCGACCTGCATTGGGGCGAGGTGGACGGCCGTCGTCCACGCGTGCACCATCACGCCCCGCTCACCCTCGAGGGCGAGGAAGGTGGGCTCGTGCAGGCCACCGGGCGGCTCGTCGCGGTGGTGCAGAAGGCGCCAAGCGAATCGACCGTGGACGACCTTGTGGCCCTTGCGTTGGAGCACGACGTCGCTCGGCTCACCCTACGTTGCAGCCTGCCTGATGATTTGCAGCCGCGCCTGCAGGGCTCGCTTGACCGCCAACTTCGTCGCCGGCACGGCCGCCGGCAGGCCTTCCTGTGCGAGGCGGGCCTCGGACCGGACGTGCACCTCCTCTGCGTGGGGCCGGTCCCTCGGGACGGCGCTGATTCGTGATGCTGCGCCATCAAGGGCCCGAAACCCCCTCCGTGGTTTTCATATAGGGGGGGACGGTCGGCACGTTGCTCGACACTGAGTCGAACCCATCGGAGGCGCATGCATGGCTCGCAAGGACGAGGACCTCGGAGACGATTTCTCCTACATCATTCGGATGTCGGACACGGACGTGGACGGGCTCCGCCCGCTTGCTTCCGCATTGACGGCGATCAACGGCGTCGGCGACCGCACCGCCATCCAAATCTGCCGGCAGACCGGCTTTGAGCCGACCCGCTTGGCCGGTCACCTCACCGCCGAGGAGCAGCAGACCCTCATGGCGGCCGTCGAGGACTACGCAACCAAGGTTCCCCTCTGGATGCTCAACCGTCAGCGCGACATCGAGAGCGGTGAGGAAGTGCACCTCACCGGTCAGCAGGTCAAGATGGTCCAGAAGGACGACATCGACCGCCTGCGTGCCATCAAGGCCTACCGTGGTGTGCGCCACGCGAGCGGCCACAAGGTTCGTGGCCAGCGCGGCCGCTCCAACGGTCGTTTCGGCCTGACGCTGGGTGTCCAGCGCAAGAAGTGAATCGAGGTGAGATGAGATGGGTGAGCCAAAGTTCTCTCGACCAAAGTACGACACGCCGCCCCACCCCTGGAAGGCGGCCCGCATCGAGGAAGAGCACGCGATCCGTGCCAGCCACGGCCTGAAGAACATGAAGGAAATCTGGAAGGCCAAGTCCGAACTCCGCCGCCACCGCCGGCAGGCGATGCGCCTCATCGGCATGGTCGACACCAGCGAGGGGCACGGCAAGCGCGAGCAGGACGACCTCCTCCGCTCCCTCCACCACAAGGGCCTCATCGCCTCGGACGCAACGCTCGACGACATCCTCTCCCTCGGCGTGGAGGAGATCCTCAACCGCCGGCTGCAAGCGCAGGTCTACTACAAGGGCCTCGCGAGCACCATCAAGCAGGCCCGCCAGCTCATCGTCCACGGCCAGATCGTCGTTGGCGAGCAGAAGGTGACGATCCCCTCCTACAAGGTCTCCCGCGACGAGGAGGACATGATCACCTACCACCCGTCGAGCGCGCTCAACAACCCCGAGCACCCCATTCGCCTCGCCATCCAGGACCGCCGCGACAGCGCGGAATACGGCCTTGACGAGCAGGTTGACCCCGAAGCAAGCGCTGAGTTTGCAGCGGAGGTTGTGGAGGGTGCCAAGGATGCGCCGTCCGCCGACGACAGCGTCCCCGGAGGTGAGGCCTGATGTCCGACCGCCGTGCCGTCGTTCACATCTTCTCGTCCTACAACAACGTCCTGATGACCGCGACGGACCTGACCGGCGCGGAGACCATCGCGACCTGCTCCGGCGGTCAGATGGTCAAGGCCGGCTCGGACAGCGGTGGCCAGTTCGCCGCGACCCGTGCGGCCGAGAAGCTCGCCGACGCCCTTCGTGAGAAGGAGTTCACCCAACTCATCGTCAAGTACCGCGCTCCCGGCGGCAACAAGGCGAACACGACCGGACCGGGCGCTCAGGCGGCCATCCGTGCCCTGACCCGTGCCGGCATGACCGTCACGCGCATCGAAGACGTCACCCCCATCGCCCACGATGGGACCAAGAAGAAGGGCGGACGCCGCGGGCGTCGCGTCTGAGCACTGAGGTGAAGCAGATGAAGATCGAAGCCGTCGAAGGTTGGCCCAAGGGCCGCAAGCACCGCTGCTTGATGACCGAGACCGACGCGTCCCAGGTCAACGCCATTCGCCGCGCCATCCTCGCCGACGTCCCCAGCCTGGCCGTTGGTTTCGTGGACTTCACGCAGGGCGTCAACCAGGACAACCAAGGCGAGGTCGTCGAGTCGGTCAACGCGCTGCCCGACGAGGTCATCGCGCACCGCCTCGCGATGGTCCCCATCCCCACCCACCCCGGTGAAGGCATCCACTTCGTCGACGAATGCCCGAACTGCAGCACCCTTGTCGAAGAAGACCGTGGCTGCATGCAGTGCCAGGTGCTCTACTCGCTCAACGTCCGCGGGCCCAAGTCCGACGACGCTGAGGACTACAAGACGGTGTACGTGGGCGACATGATGACGCTCTCCGACCCGATGTTCGACATCGCCGACGAGTTCGCTCGCATCCCGCTCACCGTGCTCGCCAAGGGGCAGTTCCTCGAACTCTACGCCTTTGCGACCTACGGCCGCGGCCGCGACCACGCCAAGTACGCCCCTGCGGCAGCCGTCACCTTCGTGCCCCACCGCCACGCGGTGCTCGCGGACAAGAAGGCCGCAGAGACCCTGTTTGCGCTTGACCTCTCGACGTCCGACGGCCGTGCGATCAACGAGAAGCTCTTCACCAAAGGCCGCGTTGAGGATGCTGACACCGTCCTTGAACTCGAGAAGGCCCTGCACCAGGTCGGCCCCGGTACGGGCCGCGACGTTGACTTCGCCGAAGCGATCGTCTTCGAGCAGGTCCCCGGCGCCTACGTCTTCTCCTTCGAAGGGACCGGCTCGCTGACCCCCGAGAACGTCCTTGCCGAGGCCATGCGCGAACTCGCGGAGCGCTTTACGGGCATCGAAGCCGACCTCGTCAAGGCCCTCGCGTGACGCCCACCTTGGCAGCGCGGTCACCTTCATGGGTGGCGTCAGCCACGTGTGCACCAGTGACGTCGTCCGAGGTGCACGTGGGGGGGCATGTCACCCTCCTCTTCTCCATCCACGACGAGGACCACCTTCCCCGCTCGCAAGGCAGCCGCGGAGCGGGCCTTTGCCTCGATGCAGGCGTGACCGTTCGCGCCACGGCCACCCACCGCGACCGTCCTCCTGACCTTGCAGGCGTGCAACCGGGCCCACGGCTCGACCTGACACCCGCGCCGGTTGATGTTCACGTGACCGACGCCACGGGTGTGGCGTGGCCGGACGGCGAGGCCCTCTACCACGCCGTGGTTGATGACCTCCGGACGGTGCGACGCCTGTCGCCGTCCACGGCCGTATCGATGGACGTCACGCTCGACCTACCGGTCAGCCAAGGCTTCGGCATGTCCGGAGCAGGACTGCTCGCCGCCGCTCGGGCCGTGCTCGAGGCGAACGGAACGCCCGACGATGCCTACGCGGCCCGCGTGGCCCATCGCCTTGAGCGAACGCAACGCGGCGGTCTTGGCGACGTGCTCGCCATCCATGCTGGCGGCATGGCCCTGCGACGCCAACCGGGTGCACCGGGCGTGGTTGGTTTTGCCGAGGGCGTTCCTGTGGACGTGCCGTGCCTGCTCGTGTGGCAACCGGACGAAGCGAGGCACACCTCGGCCTACATCGACCACCCGGACTGGAAGCGGTCGATCACCAGCGCCGGCGAAGCCGCGCTCGCTCCCCTGTGCGAGGGCCCGTGGACGGGGGACCGCTGGTCGGACCTGCTCGAGGCCGCGGAGGAGTTCGCGACCAACTCAGGCATCGCCGCTGAACCCGAGCGCGCGCGGTTGCTTGCTGCGGTCAACGAAGCCCTCGCCGAGGAAGGGCTTCTGGATGCGTGGACGGCGCGCTTGTGCATGCTCGGCGTGTCGGCTGTTGTCGTCCCAAAGGACCCTCATCACGGCTCGCTCGACATGGCCCGTGTGAACACGGTCATCTCCAGCCGCCTCGAACATCGCGGTTTCGCAGCGTGCCGTCTCGTTGCTGGGCCGTCCTCCACCGAGGAAGAGTGACCTCACGAGGTGCGGGCGGCGGTCACGTCGGCGGGCGTCAGCGCCTCGCCACGGCCGAGCACCTCGACCACGGCGGCGTGCACGCGGGCGTCCGCAGCCCGCTTCTCCGGGTCCCTTCGGGCCAGCGTCCGCATCGGCATGGCCATCCTGACGTTCCCCTCAAAGAGCGCGCCGTGGCGGGCCATGAAGGCCCAGTACAGGTCGGACACGGGGCACGTGGAGGAGGGAGAGAAGGCGCAGTCGCCGCAGGCATCGCCCATGCGCTTGAGGTAGGGCGTGCCGCAGACGTAGGGTTTGGTGGACATCAGCGGGCCGGTCGCGTAGGTCCCCATGCCGAGGACGTTGGGCTCGACCACCCAATCGTAGGCGTCGGTGAACATGGCCCAGAACCAGTCGGTGATTTCCCTCGGGCGCACGCCGAGCAGCGTCGCAAGGTTGGCGAGCACCATCAGCCGAGGGATGTGGTGGGTCCAGCCGTCCTCCACCACCGCCTCAACCACCTGGTCCAAGCAGGCCAAGCCGCTTGAGGTGCCCCAGAAGGCGGCAGGCAAGGGCACGTTCGCGCCGAGGGCATCCACGGCCGGCGCAGGCGCGGCCCAGTCGCCCGACCATCCCGCGCCGGGGCGGGCGTCCGTGCTGAAGGCGACCTGCACGCCGTCGCGCAGCCCGTCGGTCGCTTCGTGGACGTGGCGGACGAATTCGCGCCAGCCGAGCACCTGCCGAATGAAGCCCTCGCGGCTGTTCAGCGGCAGGTCCGCAGCCTCAACGTCGGCGACCACCTCAGCGGGGAGCAGGCGCGAGAGGTTGAGCAGCGCGGCGATCCGCGTGTGGAAGAGGGAGCGGTGCTCGCTGGTCATCGCGTCCTCGTAGGGCCCGAACCACGGCATCGCCTCCTCGAGGGCCCAGGCCCATGCCCGTCGGGCGTCGTCCGCGCTTGCGGGCAGGTCGTCGGGCGTCACCCGCCCTGGATGGTGGCCGAACCGGGTGCGGACGAGGTCGACCACCTCCGCAGTGACCGCGTCTGGAGGAAAGCGAGGCACGTCGGGGAGCGGGACGGCGCCGTCCCACGGCAGGCGGTTTTCCGCGTCGAAGGACCACTTCCCACCTTCCGGCTTGCCTTCCTCGGTCAACAGCACCCCCGTGGCCTTGCGCGCCGCCCGGTAGAAGGCGTCCATGCGCCACGGGCGGCGGTCGCACACCGCCTTTTGGAAGAGGTCGTGGCCCGTCATCCAGCCGGTGTGCGGATGCAACAGAAGACGTCCTTCGTGCACCAGCGGCTGCAGGGCCTCCCTCGTCTCGCGCTCGGCCCATCGCATCGCGTGCAGCGGGCCCACCTCGTCGGCCACCTCCGCGAGGACCACCTCGTAGGGGCGCTCGTCGTGCAGGACCCGGACGGGATGCCCGGCCGCTTGGGCCTCGAGGGCGAAATGGCGCAGGTTGGTCAACACCAGCGCCACTTTCTGCTGGTGGTAGGGGCGCTGGCGGGCCTTCCACGAGGTTTCCACCAGCACGAGGCCGATGCGCTCCCGCGCTTCGCCGTTCGTCGGTCGCCACGGCCCGAGGTCAAGGTGCACCTGGTCGACGTGGACGTAGCACCATCGGTCCACCTCCACGCCCTCTGTTGGGCGCAGCGCCGTGCGGAAGGCCCCCATTCAGGCCCCCCATGCAGCGAGGTCGGTTTGCCGTGCGTGGACCGGCGGTCCTTCCGGCGTCCATGGCCGAAGGTGGAGGTTGGCCACGGCGCGTGCGGCGCTGTCAAGGGCGGCGCCGCCCGTACCGATCGGCGCTCCAAAAGCGTCACCGAGCAGCACGACGGGCCCGTCGTGGAGGACCTTCGAGGGCCCGTGCATCGGCCGTGAGAAGCGCCAGCGGTGGGCCGTCCACCCTTGGGCATCGAGCCCAAGGTGCTCGGCCACAAGCCGCGCGATGCCGTCGAGGTCTTCGTCCAGCCAAGGCTGGCTCGCTTCGTGGTCCAAGCGCACCACGAGCCGACCGTCGTGGACCTGGGTCGTCCAGCCAGACGGGGCGTCGAAGGACGAGGCGGGTTGAGGGCCCCACGCGACGAGCGATGCCTCGCTGTGGCCCTCGAGGCTGAGCGTCGGGACGAGGTCGCGTGCCTGTTCCAAGGGCACCGCGAGGAGCACGAGGTCGTGGTGCACGTGCACCTCGTCGTCCCCGGCACGGCCGCTGACCCATGCACCGTCCTCGTCCGCTTCGATGGAGGTGATGCGGGTGCGCAACCGCACATCGAGGTCCTCCCCGAGGTGGTCAAGCAAGGCCGGCAGGCCTTGAACGGGAACGATGGAGGCCGACCCGTCGTGCGCGACGAGGCCGCGTTCCACCCAGTCGTCGACGTAGCGACGGCTCCACGGAGGTAGGCCGTCAAGCCGCGGTGCGCCCATCGGGAAGGACGCGCCGCCATCGCCCCGGCGGTCGGCGAGGCGGCCGCTGGCGCGGCCTCCCTTGTCCCACACCGTCACGCGGTGGCCGAGGTCCTGCAGCAAGCGAGCGGCGAACCGCCCGGCCAGCCCTCCGCCCACCACGCCGACGTCAAACGCAAGGCCTGTGCTGGGGGCCTCCGTCCATGCTCGGTACCGGGCGAGGTCCATGCGTCGTGCATGGTCGGCCGTCGGCCGACGCCGCACCCGTCCCATGCGGAGTTCAGGTGGGTCGAAGGGCCGGTCGAAGAGGCCGAAGCACCACTGCACACCGGCGATGGAGGAGGCGTCCCGTCCGTCGAGCGCGTAGCGGTCGTTCAGGGCGAGGGCGAGGTGCATTGCGGCTTCAGGGTCCTCGATCCACTGCGGGACGCCCTTGCCCCAGGTCATCCGGACGTTGTTGTGCATCACGCCGTGACGCACGAGCCCGCGCTGTGCGGCGTCCCACAAGGTGTCCATCGCCCGACCACGTTCCAGCTCGAGGGCCGACCGCGTTGGTCCGGTGAGCGTGGAGCGGTGCCACGACGCCCTCGCCCATGCGGGCAGGTGCTCCCATCCGTCCGCTCGCTCCACGGCGTGAACGTGGTGCTGCGCGTGCTCGCGGAACACCAGCATCTCGTCGAGGAACTTTTCCGCCCCTTTCCCGCCGCGCTCAACGGCATCCCGAACCACGCGGGTGGCGGCCACCATACCGAAGTGCAACCACGGGGACATCCCGCTGACCCCTTCGCGCTCGGCCGCGTCGTTGCGTCGGCGATGGTACCGCGGCAGGCCCTCGTCGCACCACGCCGCCCATCGGGCAAGGCCGGCACCGGCACCTCCGTGGAGGTCGGTCACGGGCACCACGGTCGCGTCGATGGCGCACGTCGAGAGCAGCGAGCGCCCTCCGTCGGCCTCGAGTTCGGAGCGAACATCGACCGGTTTGAACGGGGGTTGCCAGCCCTCCGGCAGACGACGGAGGGGGACGTCGCAGCCCGGCCATGGCAGGCCGGAGCGGTGCTTCATCTGCTTCGAGGTTGCATCGCGGAAGCGAAAGGGCCGGTCGAGGCTGCGGCCGAAGACCGGGCGGGGCAGCACGCAGTGCGCGTCGACCTCGATCAGGTGCCGCACGCCGGCGACGCGAGCCGTCCACGCACGCCACGGTTCGAGGTCGGCCAGGTCGGTGACAACCACGGCCGCGTGCGCCGCGAGGTCGAGCAGCGCCGGGCTTCGATGCCCTTCCCTCGCCACGTGCACAAGGTGGTGGACACCGATGGCTTCGGCACGGAGCGCGACGTCGGCCGCCCCTTCCAGCAGGAAGCGGTGCACGCGGTAGGAGGCGTGCGGGTAACGCTCGTCGATGCCGTGGTACACCAGGAGCGGCAGACCAAGGTGATCGGCCATGGACCGGGCCACGTCGAAGGTCGGGGACTCGTCAAGCCGGATGGCGGTGCGCATCCAGTGCAGCACGAACGCCGGTTCCGCCGCAGCGGGACCAGGGCGCTCGATGCACCGCTCCGCAAGGTGGAGCGGCAGCCTTGCGGCATCGAGCATGAATGGACTTC
>JALRLN010000048.1 GCA_023254445.1 Candidatus Poseidoniaceae archaeon
GTCGCCATGGTGTTGCTGGGCGAAGGACGCGCAGCCCCTCGACGCCAAGCACCTCGGCCGCCTCGTCGGGCAGGTCGAGCGTCGCCAAGGTGACGTCCCACGTGCTTCGGAGGGCCTGAAGCAACTGAACGAGTTCGCGCTCCGCGCCGCCAAGGGTCGCAAAGGACGCCCGCACGACAAGCAGGTGACGACGAGGTGCGCTCAAGCGGCCCACCCCATGGGCAGACGTTGCCTGCACCGGTTTCAAACCCTGCCCACCCATACCGGGCGCCGTTGGTCAACTTCACCCGAGCACGACGTTGAGGAAGGCCACGGCCGCTCCAGCGCCCAGCACCACCGCCCACGCGGGCGCGCGCTGGCCACGAAGCACGGCGAAGCACCCTGCCGCGATCGCGACGTCCACGAGCAGCCACGCCGCTCCCCGCTCGAGGCTCATCGAGCCAACCGCAGCCACAGCCATCACGAAGGCGGCGCCGAGCAGGCCAACGACGCCCGCGTTGATGCCCCGAAGGGTCGATCGGACGCCAGGTCGGTGGCGCACGTCCTCCCAGAAGGGAAGGCAAGCGACGACCACGGCCAAGCCCGGAAGGTTGAGCGCCACGACGCCGAGGAAACAACCGAGCAGCACGCCGAAGGCCCCCCCGACGGTCGACGTCGGCCAGCCGGGGGCCTGAATCACGCCGCCGAGGAAGGCCCCGAAGGAAAACATCGGCCCCGGAACGGTATTGGCTCCGCCGTATCCGGCGAGGAAGGTGGCTTGGTCGACCCACCCGGTGTCCACAACTTCCGCTTGAAGCAGCGGCAGCACCACGTGCCCACCGCCGAACACGAAGGCCCCTGAACGAAGCAATCCTGCCGCTGGGTCAAGCCCGCCCCCAACGCCTGCTGCCTGCAGCAGGCCGGGCAGGAACGCCGCTCCGAGGAAAAGCAGCAGGGCCACGCGGGAGGCCATCGGGCCAACGGTGGTGCAGGCCACGCGACCCGCGCCCTCTCCCGGGCCGGCACCGAGGCGCCAACCCACCACACCGCACAGCACCACGGCGATCAGGGTGGCGAGGGGCGCAAGGGCAGGAAGAAGCCACGGCATTAGCAGCAAGGTCGCCGCACCCACGACGGCGAGTCCCCGAGTGGCGCCGTCGGGCGTGAGGCGGGCGGCCAACCCGAACATCGCGTTCAGGATGACCGCGAGGGCGGCGACGGCGACGCCGTGCAACAGCGTCAGGTCGAGGTCGGTGAGCGTGCTCATCCCAACGGCGAGCCCCGCCATGAGGAGCGCAGAAGGGAGGATGAAGCAGCTCCACGCCACAAGCCCGCCGAACCACCCGCGTTGCAGGACGCCGATGGCAAAGCAGGTCTGTGAAGAGGACGGCCCCGGCAGGGACTGGCAGAGCGCCACAAGGTCGACGAAGGTGGCGTCGTCCATCCAGGTCTCCTCCTCGACGAAGCGGGTTCGGAAATGCGCGAGGTGAGCCACAGGCCCGCCGAACGCGATGCACCCCAGGCCGAGGAAGTGTCGGGCCAGCACGCGAAGCGGCACCGGCGCGTCCATGCGTGGCCGTCGCTGTCCCGGTACACAAGCCTCCCTCCGGAGCACCGTTCGGCGCAGGCCTCTTGTCGGAGGAAGGCTCCGCTCCAGCGTGGTCGGTGACCTTGAGGAGCCTCCGTACGAGGTGCTTTCCATGCACGACGGCTTCGAGGTGCGGCGCTACGCTTCGACCGTGCAGGCGCGCGTACGGCGCAGCACGGCGGACGGACGAGGCAACAGCGGTGGCTTTCGTCGCGTCGCAGGCTACATTTTCGGAGGCAACGACCGAGGTCAGCGGATCGCCATGACCGCACCCGTGCACCTCTGGGAGGACGCGGACGAGGCGCTGCTGGCGTTCACCATGCCGTCCGCCCATGCCCTTGCGGACCTCCCAACGCCTCGGGATTCAGGCGTCCACCTGCTCGAGGTCGAGCCCCATACGGTGGCCGTGCTGGCCTTCAGCGGCCTGAGCCGTCCGTCCAAGGTCGCTCGCCTCGAGGCGGACCTGCGCGCGCTCGTTGCGCAAGCGGGGTTGGTGGTCTGTGGTCCAGCGCGATTGGCCATCTACGACAATCCAAACACGACGCTTCCGTTCCAGCGCCGCAACGAAATCCACCTTCCCGTCGACCACCGCGGCGGATGATCGGCAAACGCTCTTCTCAGCGCAGGTTCCCCGATGCTCAGCGGGCCATCTGGAGCTTCTTCACGGGAGGCGCGGTGCCGAGGTCGGCCGGGAAGTGCATCGTCGCTTCCGGGATGGGAATCGGCACGATCTCCCGGCCAATGAGCGCCACGCGGCTCGGTCGGCTGTCCGACAGCACCCGCCGGTCCACCTGCGGGGCCAGCCCCTCGGAGAAGGCGAGGATGTCGTCGTGGCTCGGCATGTTGTCGATGCTGAGGTGCTCGCGGCTGTGGCCGACGTAGACGTAGCCCTTGGCCTCGATGAAGTCCGGGTCGGCGCGGTTGTCGAGGGCAGCGAACTCGCGGATGTGGTCCTCCCCCATGTTGACGCCCTTCATCAGCGTGTGACGGCAGACGATGCGGGTGTCGAGGGACGGCAGCAGGTCGATGGTCTTCTCGAACTGGTCCCAGGCCCCGCTGTTCCACTTTGGACGGCAAACGTCGTCGAAGATCTGCTTGTTGGGCGCGTCCACCGAGACGTAGAGTTGCGTCGGCAGGGTGTCGAGGTTCTCCAGCACCTTGGGCAGGGTGCCGTTGGTGACGAGCATCGTGGTCATCCCGTGCTGGTGGCAGAGGTCCATGTATTCGGCCAAGCGCGTGTACAAGGTCGGTTCACCGTTGAGGGAAATGGCGACGTGCTTCGGGTCCTGGGCTTCGGCCCACTTGGCCGGGTCGACCTTGTCGTTGCCTCCGTAGCCGGTGAGCAAGCGACGCTGCGCGCGCACGGATTCGTAGAGCAGGTCGAGCGGGTCTTGGTCGGTGAGTTCGAGCGTGTCCATGTGGGGTTCGCGCCAGCAGTAGGTGCAGGCGAGGTTGCACTGGTCAACGACCGGCGACATCTGCATGCAGGTGTGGCTCTTGACGCCGTAGAAGGTGCCCTTGTAGCAGGCGCGGTCGCGCAGCAGGGATTCCTTCGTCCAGTGGCAGGTCTTGACGCCGCCGTGCTCGCCGACGATGTGGTAGCGCTGCTTCTGCAGGGTGGCCTTGAGTGCTGGATCCATGCCCATGGCGTTCGCCTCCCTGAGTGCCGCCGCCACGGTGGCCGGCGAACCGGCGGTCGGGGGCGGACTCGGGCAAGGCCCGGTCCGGGCCCGCCCTCTTCAATCGGTCGGCTCAGCGCGAAAGCAGCGGGAGGAAGGCGTTGGCGGCCCGTTCGCAGGCGTTGGCCACGTCGTCCAAGCGCTGCAGGACGCGGTACATGTGCATGGCCGCGAGGGCGTCGTCGTCCCCGCTGCTGAAGACGTGACCAGCAGCCTTGGCTTCGAGCAGGTCCGCTTCGTGCTCCAACTGGTTCACGGTGCGGATCAGTGCACGGAGTTCGTTGGCTCCCTTCCGCGTCTCGCCGGACAAGCCGTAGTCGCGCAGGGCGCGGACCGTCTCCTCGTAGGCGTCAACGCACGCCTTCACCGCCATGGCCATCTCCTTGAGGTTGGCCTTCGCGTCCTCGTTGTCGTAGAGCGGACGGAACGCCAGTTGTTCGGCCACGTTCTCGGCGTAGTCCGCAATGCGGTCCTGGCGGGTGATCATGTGGAGCTTCTCCTCCGTGCTCGCGATGAGGCGAACGCTTGGGGTTGAGAGGGCTTCGCGCAAGGAGGCCTTGAGTCCGTCCGCAGCATGCTCCGCGTCGTGGGTGGCCTTCACGGCCTCCTCGAGGGCGTCGTTACCGGCGATGGCGGCGTCCACGGCCTCGAGCATGCGGTCGACCGTTCTCGTCACGGCCGCAGCGTGCTCGCGGAAGACCTCAAGCGGGGTCGCCGCCGCGCCTTCCCCGCCGATGTCGGCGAGCGCGTCTTCAACGTGGATCTCGTTGTCCTTGGTGCGCCACATCACCGTGGCGACACCGACGAAGGCGAGCGTCACGAGGACGACCATCGTCAGGAAGTCACCGCCCGACAGGACGAGGAGCACGACCGAGCCAAAGGCGGCGGCGGGCAGGGACGCGACCCAGGAGGCGGCAATCTTGCCGAAGACCCGGAAATCGACGTTCTTTGCACCGCCGGCGAGCCCCACGCCCACCACGGCGCCCACCAGCGTGTGCGTGGTCGAGACCGGCACCGCAAGGAAGGGCATCGAGAAGGCGAGGATGGTGGTCGCTGCTCCGAATTCTGCAGCGAAGCCGCGGGTCGGGGTGATGTCGGTGATCTTGCTCCCGATGGTTTCCATCACGCGCCATCCCCAGGTCACGACACCGATGGCGATGCCCGCGCTGCCGATGAGGATGAGCCAGAGCGGGATGTCCGCCTTCTGGGCCAGCATCCCCGTCTCGCTCGAAAGCACCTGGTAGACGGCGGCCATGGGGCCGATGGCGTTGGAGCGGTCGTTGGCGCCGTGGGCGAACGCAACGTAGGCCGCCGTGATGATCTGCAGCCAAACGAAAATGCGCTCAACGCCCTTGAAGCCACGCGCTTCGGCATCGAGGTCCACCTTGCGCAGGACGAAGTGGAGCGTGATGGACGCGACGATGCCGACCGCCAGCGCGAACAGCAGGGCGTTGATGGGGAACCACGCGTTTTCCGCGAAAGGGTTGAAACTCCCGTTTTCCTTGACGGGGAGCCAGGCGTACTTGTCGGCAATGATGCCGTTGCTCTCCAACCTGCCAAAGAAGCCCTTGAGGGCCTTGAACAGGAGGGCCAGGCCGAGCACAAAGAAGGTGGGAAGGGCGAGCAACGGAGCCAGTGTCTTCGCCCGCTCGGTGGGGTTGTCCGCGTCGAGGATCGTCGCGCGCACCACCGTGAACGAGAGGAAGGCCAGCACACCCCCGATGAGCGGTGAAGCCACCCACGACATCACCACCTTGCGCACGACGGTCCAATCGATGAGCTCCTGGTTGTACTGCACTTCGAGGATGAGGCCAACCCCGATGATGCCCCCGATGATGGAGTGCGTGGTGGACACGGGCAGGCCCATGCGCGTGGCGACGGTCAACCACACCGCCGCGGCCATCATGGCGGCGACGAAGCCAAGCGCGAGGTCCTGCGAAAGGCGGGTGAACAACTCGATGTCGGTTTCAGCAAGTTCGAAATCAACGGTCAAGATGCCTTTGCGGACCGTTTCGGTCACGGCATCGCCGGCGAAGAAGGCACCAGCGAATTCGAAGAGGGCGGCGATGATGACCGCCTGCTTGAGGGTGAGGGCCCGCGAGCCAACGCTCGTGCCCATGGCGTTTGCAACGTCGTTCGCACCGATGTTCCACGCCATGTAGGCGCAGACCGCGAGCGCGACGATCAGCAGCAGGGTGGTGGCAGGTTCCATAGGGGCGCCAAAACGACTCAGGACACTCTATTCATCGCCATAGAATATATATTCTATATAGCAATTTTAACAATCACTATTTACCTCCGGACTCAAATCGAATCCAGGTGTTGGTTTTGGCGTGATGCCAGAGGTCGAACAAGCGCATCAGGTTGTAGCCGGAGCGCTCGAGGCGACGGGCGGTCGTCGCGAGCAGCAATCTGCCTTCGCGTCCAGCAACCTGTGATTTCGACTCTTCAAGCAGGTGCTCGATGGTGACGCTGAATGTCTCGTTGAGTTCCCGGTGCAAGGTCAAGATTTTCTCTACAGGGACGTCGTCACCATCGACGTGGCACGCTTGTGCCATCACGAGAAGGTCGAGCACGATGTTGTGCATCTTGTGCAAACCGGTGTTCACGTCCTCAGGAATGGTCGCTCCTTCCTTCGCTCGCTCTTGCCAGTCGCGATGCAATTCTGCGATGTCGCGGGCATGCCGCGCCAGCCGCTCCAGCACGTCGACGGAACGCAGCGAGGCCGCGATGATCCGCAAGTCTTGGAGCAACGGCTGGTTGAGGGTGAGCACCAACAACAGTTCCTGGGCCAGCCGCTCCGCGTGGGTTGCTGCATCGTCCCGCAGGTTTGCGCTTTCCTCCACCGCTTCGTGGATCCGGTCGGTCTGAAAGGCGATGGAATAGGCGTCGTGCACCATTTCGAAAAATCGCTCCATCATGCCCCTCAGGACACCCATGCGTTCATCGAGGTTGGTTCGAACAGGCGGCGGGCTCATGATCGGTTCCTCCAGGAAGTTACGTCCGGTCAGGGTCCAAGGACGTGATGCGGCTTGCCATGAGCATGTTGATCAGCGTCTCAGACAAGTCAATGCTGTAGGCGCACAGCCTCCGAATTTTTTCACTGAATCGGAAATGAAGCACGCTGCGGCCCTTTTTTCCAGCATTGCCCTCGACAATGTCCTCTTCAAACGACTCAAGGGCCTTGATTGCAGCGTGCAGGTTTCGCTTCGCGTCAATGATGGCGTTCACGTCTTTTGAGTAGGTGTTGCGAATGATGCTGCGCAGGGAGGCGGCCCACACGTCGAGCTGCTGCCTCGGTTGCTTGACGACGTCGGGCGTCAATCGATCGCGATGATTGACGATGATGTTCGCAAAGGAGCGAGCGTGGTCCCCCATGCGCTCCAACGCCCTTGCCATCGACGCGTGTTCCATGGCCTGGAACCGGTCGACCCCAAGGGTGCGTTCAATGCTCGGGGATTGAAGGGCCATGGCCACCTGCCGGTCGACGAGCATCCGTCGCGCATCGACCTGACGCTCACGGTCCTCAAGGTCGATGAGCAGGTCCGCGTCCTCGCCGTCCAGGACATCAATTGCATCGTCGACCACGGACGTCACGAGCAGGTACATCCTGTTCAGCGAGACCTGCAGGGGCAGTTCGTTTGGGTTGAGCAACGAGATGATGTCGACGCTTCGCTCGCTGTCGTCGGCAATTTCCATGCCGCGCGTGTCCCGAAGGAAGGTACGGATGGTCCGCCGCTGAGCGCTGCTGAGCCCGTCCTTGGAGTGAACCGTGATGGCATCGCATCCGGACACGTACATGCCGATCAGAAAATCAAACAGGGCTCCTTGAGGAAGGCGATCAAGGTCCAACGTCGCCCGACGCTTGAACGACCGCGTTTCGTTCGGCGTGAGTTGGAGTTCACCGGACGGGAGGACTTCGACCCCAACAACGTCGCTCTGCTTGAGGCCGTTGTCTCGGATCCAGTGTTTGGGCAACGAGACGATGAAGGTGGAGCCGCCGGTGATCTGGAGCTTCCGGTACTCCACGTTGGACTCGCTCATCGTCGTGGCCTCAGTGTGCGTCGTGGCCGCCATAGGAATCCCTTCTCCCTCTATCTTCACTATATTCCTATATAGAAATATAGTGCTTCACGTAGAATGTTGTGGGAGCCTGAATGTGGGGGGCGTTGATGCTCGGCGCAGAGGCGACACCATGTTCACCCGACAGAAAACACACGCAATGACCCTCATCGCCCTGATGATGCTGGCCGCCCTGGCCGGCTGCCTCGGTGGCGATGACACGACCGACACCGACCCCGTGGACACGACGGACGTCACCAACCCCGTTGACAACGGGACGGACAACACCACCGTGGATGACCGCATTGACGTCGGGACCATCACGTGTGGTCCAGACGGATCCATCAGCATCGCTGGTTCCTCCACGGTGTATCCCCTCGCCACCGCGTGGGCCGAGTACTACCAAGAGGCCTGCGACGGCGTCACCATCACCGTGGAAGGCGGCGGCTCCGGTGCCGGTGCTGGGCGCGTCTGTGCCAACTCCGCCAAGGGGACGGCCGTGGACATCGGCGACATGTCCCGAGACTGGAAGTCGACCGAGGCTTCCCGCGGGGACGACGGCTACACGATGTCCTGCCTCTCCGGCGACACCACCCTCGAGGCGCGGCAGATTGTTGTGGCGTATGACGGCCTCTCCGTGGTCGTGAAGAAGGGCGGCGCGGCGCAAACCTGCGTCGAGGGCATGGGTGGCCTGACGGTCGACCAGCTCCGCTGGATCTTCTCCGCTGAAACCGCGGCTGAAATGACCGCGGCAGGCGTTGACGTGTCCGCGGCGGTCCCCAACTCGGACGGCGACGACACCACCCACCTGTGGAGCGAACTCTCCTCCGACTGCCCGGCGGCGGCCATCAACCTGGCCTACCCCGACGCGGATTCGGGCACCTACGAGTACTTCTTCGAGGCCGCCCTTCACGAGGCCGAGCAGGGCTTCCGTGCCGGCGAACAGTCGGCCGACGACAACGTGATCGTCAGCGCCCTGACCGGCGACGAGACGGCCATCGGCTACTTCGGCTACGCGTACTTCCAGGAGAACCAAGCGACCCTGACGGCGCTGGCGATCAAAAACGATGCTGGTCAGATGGTGGCTCCCGACGCGAACACCGTGCGCGATGGCAGTTACAACCCCCTGTCTCGCCCGATTTTCATGAACCTCCTCGTGGATGCGGATTCCCTTGCCAGCACCCTGCCCTTCCTGAACTACGGCCTCTTCACCGACGCCGGTCAGGCGCAGGTCGGTGAGGTCGGCTACGTTTCGCTGAACAGCCTGCAGGAGGCCCAGATGTACTGGGGCCGCTACGCGCACCTCCTCGGCATGACCGCCGGCGGGAACGACGCGCTGATGCAGGACTTCTGCAGCGACGTTTCCATCACCCTCGCGGGTTCGTCGACGGTGTTCCCGGTCGCCAACGCGTGGGCGGAGGACTTCCAGGAACTCTGCGACGGCGTGACGATCACGGTCGAAGGTGGTGGCTCTGGTGCTGGTGCTGGCCGCGTGTGCGCCAACTCCGCAAAGGGCACCCCGGTCATGATTGGCGACATGTCGCGCGGCTGGAAGGACACCGAAGCCACGATGGGCGCCAACGGTCAGTACTCCTGCCTCGTTGGCGACACCTCGATCACGGTCACCCAACTGGTGGTGGCCTTCGACGGGTTGTCTGTGGTGGTGAAGCAGGGCGGCGCTGCCGACCAGTGCATCAACGGCATCGGCGGCCTCACGGCGGCGCAGCTGCGCTGGATCTTCTCTGCGGAGACCGACGCCGAAATGACCGCTGCGGGGCTTGACCTGTCCTCGGTCACCCCGAACTCGGACGGCGACGAGACCACCAAGCTCTGGTCGGAACTCTCGGCGGACTGCCCCTCGGCGGCCATCAACCTCGCCTACCCGGACGCGGACTCAGGGACCTACGAGTACTTCTTCGAGGCCGTCCTCCACGAGGCTGCAGCGGGCTTCCGGTCCGGTGAACAGTCGGCGGACGACAACGTCCTCGTGAACGCGCTCGTCGGCGACGAGACCGCCATCGGCTACTTCGGCTATGCCTACTACCAAGAGAACCAGGCGACGCTCACCGCCGTCGCGGTGGCGGACGACCACGCGCTCGGTATGGGCGACACCACGGCGACCGCCGTGGTTCCCTCGGCCGGTACGGTCGCTGGTGGCACCTACACGCCCTTGGCGCGCCCCATCTTCATGAACGTCAACAACGCGGAGTGGGACGCGGTCAGCGGCTTCCTCCTGTGGGCGTTCTCGGGCGACGGTTCGGCGATCATCAGCGAGGTTGGCTACGTGCCCCTCGACGACGCGACCTGGCAGGAGATGCACAAGCGCATCGTGGCTGAAGGCGTCTACTGAGACCGCGGTTACCGTACGGTAGACCACCACAACACCACCGCATGACGGTGGCGGCCGGTGACGGCCCGGGTGCGCCCGGGCCGTCA
>JALRLN010000049.1 GCA_023254445.1 Candidatus Poseidoniaceae archaeon
GGCCTCGACAACGGCGTGAACAACTCCAACATGCACCCCGACTTTGCGGACCACATCCTCGACGTCGTGTCCTTCGGCGTCGAAACCGCAACGTGCTCGTACTATTCCCTCCCATCGTGCAACGACGGTGCGGCCGACGAATGGAGCGGGCACGGGACGCACGTCGCTGGTTCCGTCCTCGGGGACGGGACCTTCAGCAGCGGCAGCATCGTCGGTGCAGCCCCTGAGGCACAACTGTACTTCCAAGCCATCGAGACCGAAGGCACCATCGGAGGCGTGACCGACGGGTACCTGCTTGGCATCCCCTCCGACCTCTACGACCTCTTCGAACCGGCGTACGACAACGGGTCCAGGGTCCACACCAATTCGTGGGGGGCCGACGTCAACGGGGCGTACACGACCAACTCCGCCCGGGCCGATGCCAGCGCGGTCGCGTTTTGGGACATGGCCATCCTCTTCGCGGCCGCGAACGCAGGCACCGATGGCGACAGCGACGGTGAAGTGGACCTCGACAGCCTTGGTGCACCAGCGACCGCAAAGAACGTCATCACCGTCGGTGCGAGCGAAAACGACCGCCCAACCATCAACGCTGCATGGGGGTCGTGGTGGCCAAGCGACTACCCGAGCAACCCAATCAGCAGCGACAAGATTGCCGACGACCCCGAGGGCATGGCGGCCTTCTCGAGCCGCGGACCGACGAACGATGGACGCCTCAAGCCCGACGTCTCCGCCCCGGGGACCTTCATCCTCTCAACGAAGTCACGACAGACCACAAGCAACGGGTGGATGGCGGGTCCAAACAGTTCCTACACCTACATGGGAGGAACCAGCATGGCCACCCCGTTGACCGCAGGCGCCACGGCGCTCCTGCTGCAGCACTTGATGGACAACGTTGGGCACATGCAACCCAGTTCAGCGCTTGTGAAGTCGATCCTCGCAGCCTCGTCCATCGACATGGCCGGGCAGTACTCCTCCTCGACCAACGGTGCGGGAGAGCCAGCGCCCAACAACCACGAAGGGTGGGGGCGCGTCAACATGTGGACGGCGATCAACGCCTCCTTTGTCGATAACGAAAGCGTCGCAACCGGCGACGAGCGAGCGTGGAGTTTCAACGTCCCGGCAGGAGCACCGGAGTTCCGCGTGATGCTCGGATGGACCGACCCCGCATCGACGCCCAGCGCCTTCACCCACCTCGTGAACGACCTCGACCTTGCGGTGAAGGACCCCAGCGGGACCTGGACCAACCTGAGCAACGACGAAGACAACCTACGGGGCCTGACGTTCTCCGCACCGGCCCAAGGCACGTGGGAGGTGCACGTGGTCGGGACGAACGTACCAAGCGGCCCGCAAATGTTCGCCATGACCCTCAGCGAAAACTGGAGCCTCACGAACACCACCATCGATTCGGATCTGGACGGCGTGGAAGACGACAACGACGATTGCCCCAACCTCGCAGGCACCTCGACCATGGACCGTGAGGGGTGCCCGGACACGGACGGTGATGGATACTCCAACCCCGACGTCAACTGGAGCATGGCCGACGGAGCCGACGCCTTCCCTTCGGACGCGTCCCAATGGTCCGACGCCGACTTCGACGGCTACGGTGACAACGCCGGCGGCACCACGCCGGACGCCTGCACGGCCACGGCGGGCAACTCCACCGGAGACCGATACGGCTGCCTCGACAGCGACGGTGACACGTGGTCCGACCCCGATGCGGGCTGGACGGTGGAGGACGGAGCGGACGCGTGCGACGCGATCGCTGGACCCTCCTGGCGTGACCGCACCGGGTGCGCCGACGAGGACGGCGACGGCGCCTCCGACCCTGACGCGACGGGGGCCGACGCCTCCAACGGCAGTTCATGGAGCGTCAGCGACGGTGCGGACGCCTACCTTGGGGACAGCACCCAGTGGTTGGACAGCGACGGCGACGGCTACGGCGACAATCCACCACCCGCCACGGAAGGCGACGGCTGCCCCGCCGTGGCTGGCACCTCGCTCGAGGACCGCTTCGGCTGCCCAGACGCGGACGGCGATGGATGGTCCGATCCCGACGCGGGATGGTCCGTCAACGACGGGGCGGACGCTTTTCCAAGCGAAGCCAGCCAATGGGTCGATCAGGACGGGGACGGCTACGGCGACAACGCTTCCGGAACCGACCCCGACGCCTGCCCGACCGTGGCAGGAACATCGACCGAAAACAACCGACTCGGCTGCCTCGACGGCGACGCGGACGGTTGGGCTGACGTCGACGATGCCTTCCCCGCCGAGATCAGCCAGTGGGCGGACAGCGACGGCGACGGATACGGCGATAATCCGACCGGCGTGAACCCGGATGCATGCCCAACCACGAACGGAGCCTCCGACGAGGACCGGCTTGGCTGCGCCGACAGCGACGGCGATGGATGGTCCGATGGGGATGCGAACTGGACCGCGGCCGACGGAGCCGACCTATGGCCGAGTGACGTCACGCAATGGGCCGACAGCGACGGCGACGGATACGGCGACAACCCCGCAGGTACAGCCGGCGATGCCTGCCCGTCCACGGGTGGAAATTCGTCCGTGGACCGGCGTGGTTGCCCCGATGCCGACGGGGACGGTCGCAGCGACCCCGATGCGGGATGGACCACGCTTGACGGAGCCGATGCCTTCCCGAGCGACGGGGCGCGTTGGGCCGATACCGACGGCGACGGCTGGGACGACACCATCGACGATGCGTGCCCGCTTGCTGCTGGGGACTCAAGCCACGACCGTATGGGGTGCCCCGACCGGGACGGCGACGGGTACTCCGACCCTGACGGGTTGTGGACCGTCGCGGACGGAGCGGACGCGTTCACGATGGATGGCACACAATGGGCCGATCAGGACGGCGATGGCTACGGCGACAACGCCACCGGAACCCTCCCCGACGCCTGCCCAACGCAGGCTGGAACGTCATGGCAGAACGGAACGCTTGGTTGCCCGGATGCAGACGGTGACGGTTGGTCCGATACGGAAGACCTTGCACCCAACGACGCAACCCAATGGGCCGACGCGGACGGCGACGGATGGTTCGACAACTCGGGTGGAACGATGCCCGACGCGTGTCCGTTTACCCCCGGCAACTCCACGGCGGCCAACCGCTACGGTTGCCCAGACAGGGACGGGGACGGGTGGGACGACAGCATCGACGTCCTTCCAGACACGCCTTCGCAATGGTCCGATCAGGACGGGGACGGGTACGGGGACAACGCCACCGGGCCGAGCCCGGACGCTTGCCCGGGAACGTCAGGCACTTCGACCATCGACCGCTTTGGGTGCCCCGACGCCGACGGCGACGGGGTCTCCGACCTCGGCGACGCGTTCCCGAACGACCCCACTCGGGACGCCGACACCGACGGTGACGGCATCGACGATGCGCTCGACGGTTGCCCGTCGCTGCCGGGCACCTCGGCGTCGCCTGTCGTGGGCTGCCCCGACGACGACGGGGACGGGGTCGCTGAAGCGCAAGCAGGTCAGGACGGCATCGGCGTGGTACGAGCAGAAGACGGCGCGGACGCCTTCCCTGAAGACGCCAGCCAGTGGGAGGACAGCGACGGCGACGGATTCGGCGACAACGCCAGCGGAGCCGAACCCGACGCCTGCCCGCTCATCGCTGGAACCTCGACCGTCGACAGGTTTGGTTGTCCAGATTCGGACGGCGACGGCGCCTCGGACGAAGGCGATGAATTCCCGGAGGACCCGACCCAAATGGGGGACAGCGACGGCGATGGATACGGCGACAACACCAGCCTTGGGGCTGAATCGCCAGACCACTGGCCAAACGATGCTGCTCGCAACGTCGCGGAGGCCTCGCTGACCTGCAGTGTCGTGGACGCCACCATCGACCTGGCCTACGGCGACCGATTCTCGTTCACGTGTACCGTGGAGCACGGCATGACCATCCCAGTGACAGCACGGCTCAGTTGGGACGGCGGTGATGCCGTGTTCGGAGGAACCAGAACCCAGACCATCGTGATCCAACCTGACGAAAACGGCTCCACCCTATGGTTCCAGGCCGAAGTGGCCCGGGCCGGAACAAGCAGCATCACCGTGACCGTGCGCGAGCCAGGAAGCATGGCCGCGATGGACGAATTCGTGCTTGACGTTCAGGTCGAAGACTCGCGCGGTGGAGGAGCGGAAAGCGCACAGCGGATCGAGTGGACGGCCGTCTCGTGGTGGCTTGACGATCAACGCGGACAGGTGGCGCTCGGCCAAGTGTTGCTCATCGTCGTCCTTCTCGGCACCCTCGCACGTGGCCGCATGCGAAAGCGGGCGTGGGACGAAGAGCGAGAGGCCCTCGCCATGGCGGTCATCGAACGTCGACGAAGCCCGCCGCCTTCGCTGGACACACCGCCCGCGCCTCAAGGCATCTCGGCGTTTCAGCAAGGCGGAACCCCGCCGCCTCCCGGTCAGGGATGAGTGGAGTGCGGGTAGCGGGAGTCGAACCCGCGCAGCGAGCTTGGAAGGCTCGAGTGCTACCACTACACCATACCCGCAGGTGTGGTGACCCGGCCTGTCGTGTCCCCGTCTTGAGACCATCGATGGCGTGGTGGACGAAGCGAAGCCCTTAGGACAACGGTCACGACCGAGGTGTTGCATGACGTCGAAGGTCCACACCGCGGTGCTGCTCGTCGGCCTGATGGTGCTTGGACCGTTGGCAGGATGCATGAGCGAGGAGGCCCCAGAGGCGATCGAGGCCGACGCTGTCTTGACGATCGACGGTCGCCCGGCGTCGGAGGCGACCATCGAGGCCGGAGCATGGCATGACCTGGTGTTGATCGGGGACGGCCTTCGCATTTCGGCCCCCGCGGACGATGTGCTGCTCTTCGTGAACGGTTCTCTCGACATCGACAGTTCGGTCCCCGTCGACGGCGACCGCGTGTCCTTGCGCTTGTTGACCACACCGTACGCCGAGGAGGTGCTGCTGGTGATGTACGACGCGCAGGGCCGCAGCACCACCTTGGACATCCCGATGGTCAACGGAACGCCCATCGTCTCCGGGGCGGATTGGTTCGAGAAGATGGAATACATCCTCTGCGATGTACCGTCCGACGATTGCGGAGCGTACAAGATGCGCTGGATGGGCGCAGGAAACGGTCAGTTTGAACGCGCGGCCATCTATTTCCAAGGACACTTCGACGGCCTTGGGTACGACACCCACATCATGCGGGTCAACGACCACCTCAACCCAACCCAACCGGAATCGCTGAACGTGATTGCGTGGAAGCCGGGCCGCTCATCCGACTGCGTTCAGGGCATGGGGGCTCACATGGACATCGCTCCACCCGGTGGCCCCCCAGGCGGTGGAACCACCGAAGGGGCCTACGACAACACGGCAGGGACGGTGACGATGATGCTCTTCGCCCGCGTCCTGGCAGACCTGGAGGTGGAGTGCGATACCTTCCTCGCGCTGTGGTCCTCAGAGGAAGAGGGGCTGCGAGGTTCGAACGCCTTTGCCAACAACGATTGCGATGCCTGTTTGCCTCAGGACAAGGAACTGAGGTTCTACATCAACATGGACATGATGGGCATTTCGTGGCCTGCGATGAAAGCCAATGGCGACCCCTTCCCGTACCATGCGTGGTCCGGCCCCGACATGGACCCTGAGGAACAGGACGTCGAAATCACGAGCATCCTCGACCACGTGCACCGCAACGTGCTCAAGGCGCCGATGGACCTCCGAATTGATGGCGAGTTCGGCGCCGGCTGCGACCAACATTGGGACGACCACAACAACCTCGTCATGGACGTTCACGAGGACACCTTCGGCCGTTCGGATCACGTCACGTTCCGCAACCTCGGAGCGCAGACCATCTTCCACCTCGGCGCGTACGATGCCGATTACTCGGCCTACCACTCCCCGTCCGACACGCTGGAAAACATGGTGAGCGTTGTGGGAGGCCGCGAAAACCTCGAGGGTAGCATCCAATTCGTGATGTGGGCGGCGATGCTGGAATTCTTGTTCGCGGACCAAACACCCGAAATTCGGAACGTTGGTTGATCAGCAGCCACGGCGTTGCGTGCTGCATCCAACGGTCCAGTCGTCGGCCTCGGCCATCGCGACCCGGGTGGCCTCCAAGACCTCGTCTTCTGGGTCCGTGGGTCGAAGGTCGAGTTCCACCAGGGCCAAGCCCATGATCAGGTGACCGTGGTGCAGATGCTGAACGTCAAGGCGAGCGCCATCGACCGAGCATTGCCCATCCACGTCGATGAGGATGGTGCGGGGATTCAGGTGCATCCCTTGACCGAGCGCCTTCTGGACCGCTTCCTTGCAGACCCACGCACGAAGTGCATCCTGCGGGCCGGCAAACGAGGCACGTTCCTCCTCGTTGGCAAAAAAATCCCATGCATTCGCAGCGATGGTTCGGTCCGCAGGTTCGATGTCCACGCCGAGGCGCCAGCCGGGTGACGCAAGCGCAACGGCGGCCAGGCCGTTGCTGTGGGCGATCGAGACCGTGGGCAGGGGTTCACGCCGCCATGTTCCCGGCAACCAATGCAAGTGTGGTGCACGCTGCTCGTCCCTTCGCACCTCAACTTCATCAACGTGCAGCAGCGTGCTTCGTTGGCCCCACCACATCGAGAGGGCTTCTGCGAGGAGCAAGCGGCCACCGAGGTGCTCCAATCGACGCTTCTCGGTGGCAAAACCATCCCATTCGTTCCTGCTCACGAGCGCTGGCAGCGGCTCGTCCTCGGGAGGAACGCGGTCAGGGATTGGGGCAACGCACACCAGCGTTCGAGGGACCGGTGACGCCCACGAAAGGGACAGTGCCTCCATGGAGAGCCCTCAGCGCTCCAGGTTCACCGCGAGGTCTGCAGGGACGGGAGCCATGCCCTTCAGGCGGAGGCCTGACAACGCCATGACCGGGTCGTCCTCGTCGCCAACCACGACAACGTCGTGAACCGTAACGCCTCCTTCTTCCGTTCCTGTCCGGACGGAGCGCATCCGGAGGGTCTCGTCACGCTCTGGTACGCGGAGCACCGTGCTCCATTCGATGCCGACGGGAAGGCTGCTCAGGCCTTCGCTCTCCATCGCGACCAACCCGGCGTTTTGGAACCCTGCCTCAATGAGCATAGGCAACGCTTCGAGCAGGACGGATTCACCGTCCTGTTCCACGAGGAACTGATCGGAGGCAGGGAGTTGGTGGCGCATCAGGGCGATGCCGTCTGCCCCGGGCAAATCAGCATCGCCCACACCGGCCACCACACCACCGTGGCTTTGGAAGCGAGGCCCGTGGAAGTACCGGAGGTAGATGAACGACGGATGGTGACGGAGTTCCCCAACGGTGGGAACACCGATGGAAGGCACCTGGTCGACCTCGTCGGCAAGGAACGCGGTCAAATCGTCCGAACAATCCACAAGGCGAACGACGGCAACGTGATGCTCTCGCTCTCCAAAGACCTCGCCAGCGGAGTTGGCCAGGTCGGAGACGAGGCGGCACTGCACGCGGTGCCTGCCGCCGTCCGACTCGAGCAGGTTCGCTTCAACACGGACAAGCATCGTGTCCCGCATCACCTTCACCGGTAAGCCGAACCTCACGTCGCTGAAGCCAGCCAAGCACGTTCCCGGCATCAGCAGCAGGGCGTTTTGCGCAAACATCTCCAAGGCCATCACGCCGGGATGGTACGGCACGCCGTCGATGGCATGGTCCACGAGGAAGGGATGCTGGGTTGTCGACAACATGCACTGCGTCTCAAGCCGTGCCCCGGCGGAGAAGGAGTTGACCTTCTCAACGAAGGGGAAGCGCAACGGGTCGGCAATCAGCGCTGCCATCTCAGCCGGCAAGCGAAGCGGGGCCTCACGGAAGGCGCTGAACCGATCCATCAGGCCAAGGCTTCCGCACCCGAGCACGCGGCGTTTTCCACCTGCGAGCGCCTCATCCACGAACAGATTGACCCCCACATCAACGGGCAGGGTTTCGATGCCCGCTGCTTCGAACACCGCTTCGATCGAACCTCGGGTCGCCATGCCCACGTCCTGCCACCCGGTCCAACCGATGGCGACAGCACGGGCATCGCCGGCCGCGGTCAAGCGAGCCATTTCAGCATCGAGCACGGAGTTGCCCGCAGCGTAGTCCGTTTGACCACCGTTGCCAAACCGACCCGCCACCGAAGTAAAACAGGCCGCAAACTCGGGCGCTTCCGCACCCGATGCCTCGAGTGCTTGGCGCATGGCGTTCCAGCCGTCGACCTTGACACGGACGATGCGATCGAAGGACTCAACGGATTTATCGGCCACAAGTTTGCTTTCTTCAAGCCCAGCGCCATGAACCAGCCCAGTGAGGGTGATGCCAAGGTTGCGCCCAAGCTTGCTGAGCGCCGAAGCATCGGTCACATCCGCGACGTGGTAGTGGGCATGGTTGCCTGTGGCTTGAATGGAGGCGAGGGTGGTTTGCACATCCCGTGAACGCAGCATCCGTTGCCATGCTCGATTCCACTCCACCATGGTGACCTTCCCAGAACTGGAGGCGGACATCAACCGCTCACGCAACGCCATGCGTTCTTCTTCCAACTCCTCATCGCTGCGGCCAACCCATGACTCGGTTCGTTCGAGAAGGGGCGTTCGCCCCAGAAGGTGGAAGACGGCACCGACACCGTGCGAGGCCTCGGCCACGCCGATGATGGCCGCAGCGGTCACGCCCGAACCGCCACCTGAGACGAGCCATGCGTCGGTCTCTTTGAGCGGTCGACGTTCCTCGACGAGGTCTTCGGCAAAGCACACCAGCGTCCAACGTTCCCCTGCACGGTCCAAACCAACCTCCACCTCGCCACCGAGGTCGAGCAGGTCGTCGACAAGCCGGGTTGCTGTGGTGGCCGGGTCAAGCAACAATTCGGGGTGAAGGTCGAACGCACGGCAACGAACGTGCTCGCGTTCGTGCGCGTAGGATTTTGTCACGCCGGATGCAGCCGCCATAAGCGCATTGAACCGGTCCCCCCGGTTGCCATGGCGGCCGTCCAATGCCGTCACAGAGGCGACGAAGCCCTTGCCTGACGTTGCAAAGCCAGCGTCGAGGGCTTTGAGGAGCGTGAACAAGGAATGGCCGGCGAACCTCACTTGTTCCGATGCACCTCCCTCTTCACTCCACGCCATGCTCGCGAGACGGAGTGGTGCAAGGTGGAGGAGGCCGGCAATCGGGCCCTCCCCAAGCGATGCGACGAACTCGAGGGCCTGGTCAAGGTCACCCGGCGACATCCGATGCACCTCACGGTCGCCTTCTTCCTGCACGGCATGCTGTCGAGCACCTGGTTCCAACCCGACGTGTACGGGCTCGAGACCGCGGGACCGGAGCGCGTCCGCCACAACGAGGGAAAGTCCCCAATCGTCGTCCGTGATCACGACGCGCCCCACTGGCGCAAGGCGCTCCTCGACACCGCTGCACGGCTCGACTTCAACCTGCCATCGGCGGCAGCCGTTCAACGATGGGGCATCACCGGACGGTTCGGTGTCTGGTGTCGACGTGGACGTTGAAGGCTGGGGTGGTTCAGGCTTCACGGTAACCGTCGTACCGCCAGAAGTGAACCGATGGACGTAGGCCACAAATTGGTTC
>JALRLN010000004.1 GCA_023254445.1 Candidatus Poseidoniaceae archaeon
CCACAAGATTGGACGTGAAACACGGCTTCGTGAGGCCTTGGCGCCAATCGTGGACAAGTTCGACTACATCATCATCGATACTCCTCCTTCGTTGGGCCTCCTGTCCATCAATGCCCTGAGTGCAGCCAATTGGGTGGTGGCCCCGGTTCAAGCAGAATACTACTCCTTGGAAGGATTCAGCATGCTGATGAATTCCATTCAAATGATTCAACGACGGATCAACCGGAACCTCAAGTTCTTCGGCGTGGTCATGACCATGGTGGACACCCGTTCCAAACTCTCGCGTCACGTGGTGGACCAGGTCACGCTGAAGATGCCCAACACGCTGTTCAACACCTCGATTCGCCGGCTCGTCAACGTCGCGGAGGCTCCATGGTCGGGTGCTCCGACGGTCCTGCTGAACAAACCAAGCCCCAACGGAGCGGGCGCGGGCTCCTTGGAATATTGGACCTTAGCCAAGGAATTCCACGACCGGGTCCAGAGCATGCGCTCGCAGTACGGCGTCACCGAGCCGAACCGCGTGCTCTTGGAATCCCAAGGCCGTCGGTGACGCGCTCGGCGTCGAAGAACCCCTGCGAAAACAGCACTGCCTCACGCGCGGCTTAAGTAGCCACGAAGGAAGCCGCACGCGGGATGCACGATGACAGCGAAGGGAATGACCTCCGTGAGCGTGAGCTACGAAGTACGACGACAATTGAACACCCTGCGGACCCATGGTGGGTACCGCAGCGTGGATGAACTGCTGCAGGACCTGATTCGACAGCATCGGATGGCACGCATGGATGGAAGCCTCGGCACGCTACGTGCACGCGCGAAGGACGCTGCGAACGTCGACGTTGACCACCTGGTCGAGCGCTTGAAGCTCGCTCCCTTCAAGGTGTGAGCACCATGATGAGTTGGAAGCCACCTCAGGTGGCCTTTGATGCGAAGCACTTGGTCAGGGCCCTGTTTGACCCGTCCACAGAAGAGGCACGCCTGCTCGAGGTCGCTGCCCGAGGCGACCTTGACATCCACGCCAGCCGAAGCGCCTGGAACGGTGTGCTTTGGCTGATCCAGAGCACGGTGAAGGACGGTGGCCGACCAATGTACACCGGCGAGGAACTCGCGCGTCTGCGAGAGGACCTGCCCGTTACGTGGGCGTGACCCGGGACTCAATTCTCAGCCTGCTTCGCAAGCCACTGGTGCCCGTAGTGCTCCCATTGCTCCATGGTCCACCCTTCTGGGAGGCCTGATTCGGGAACCGGGGGTGCGCTTGCACGCTCGTTCCCCTCCTGCACGGAAACGTCCGTGGTCGTCGTCGGCGGGGCATCGGTGACCGGTGAGGGGTCATTGTCCATCGCAAGGGCCCCACGTTCGGCTTCTGGAGGCTGTTCAGGCTCCATCGAATCAGGTTGGGCGGGGGAGGGCTCAATCTGTCCCTCACTGGCGTTCATGGCGTCCTCCTCGGATTCCATAGGATCGTCCCCCCAAAGGGCGTCGTCTTCGACACCACCACGTGCTGAGAGCCCTGCATGGCCCGTCAACGCTTCTTCCGAGATGCTGTCGGAGTCCCCAAAGCCAACGAAAGACTTCTGCGTTTCAGCGGCGGTGCTGCTCCTTCGCCGGGAAGCGGCAGATACCGTCAGGATGGCTGCGGTCATCGCGACGAAGACAAGCCCGGCCAGCATCGCCACCTGCTTCACGAGGTTCATGTCCACGCCACCCGCTCCAGGGCCGTTCGCCACCGTGGCGTTCCAGTACGAGAAGGTCATGCGGCTCCGCTCGGATTCGTTCAAGGTCGAGAGGTAGTCCTGGTATTCCACGCTGCGGATCCCAAGGCAGATGTCCCGGACGTCGTTGAACGCAAGGCGGCAGTGGTCCTCCACGGTGCGAACCAAGGCGTTCGAGTCGTTGTAATCTGAGCGCTGGCCAACGCCATCGCCGTCCTGGTCGAGGTGTTCGTTCGGGTCTTGCGCCATGCCATCACCAACCTCCGAAGCATCGGCCCAGCCATCCCCGTCCTCATCTGGACAGCCAAACATGGCCTCCGCTGCGTAGGTGGTGACCTCCTCGATAACGGGGACCAACGCCTGAATCGAGGCGCCCGGAACCGTTGGGCAAGCATCTGGGCGCACGCCGTCTTGCGCATCACCGTACCCGTCACCATCGCTGTCCGCCCATTGCGTTCGTTCGTTGGGAAAGGCATCTGCTCCATCGGTCACCGTCCATCCATCGTCCGGGTCAGACCAGCCGTCGAGGTCGCGGTCCGTGCACCCGAGCCGGTCGTTTGTCGAGAATCCGTTTGACCCAGGGCAATCGTCGGGACGGTACCCCGCCGGGTTGTCCCCGTAGCCGTCTCGGTCATCATCGGCCCATTGCGTCGGGTCCTCGGGGAACACGTCACCGTCGGGGTCCTCGGTGTTGTCCCCAACACCATCGCCGTCCGCGTCCACCCATTGGTTCGCATCGTCGGGAAACGCATCGGGCATGGTTCCCTCGAGGTCGTCGCCGTACCCATCGCCATCGCGGTCGGCCCACTGCGTGGGATCGTCTGGGAAGGCGTCACCGTCGGCTGCGTCTGCATTGTCCCCGTACCCATCACCATCTCGATCGCTGGTCTGGTCTGCGTTGGTGGGGAAGGCATCTTGCGCATCCGCGATGCCGTCTCCGTCCGAATCAACGTCGAAAAGGCGAACGCGCGTGCTTGACGACGTGGTGCTGATGAGGTGGAGGCTGCCGTCCTCGTTTACCGTCACAGCGATGACAGAGCCTGTGGCCTGGAAGCTCTGAACGATGCTGAGGGACGCGTCCACGTGCTTGACTTGACCGTTTTGATGCCCAACGAACACCCCGCTGTCGCCGTCAAGGGAGAGCGAGGTGACCGGTGTGGTGCTGCTCGAGACCGAGAGGCCCTGCCACGTCACCGTGCTGAACCGATGAACGCCACCGTTGGAGAGCCCAATCCAGAGGTCCAATCCGTCTTCGACAAGCGACTTGACCGCCGCCCCGAGGCCTGAAAGTTGGTCTTCCTGTGTTCCATCGTCCGCATGAATCAACACGGTACCGTCGAACCCCGCGGTGAGGATGCGACCATCGTCGAGCACAAGGAAGGTGGCAACACCGCCGCTCATCACGGTCGTCCTCGCGCCGGATGGGCCGGTCGGCCCGTATTCGACGGCCTGCCGGACGCCTCCGTTGTGCACCAGCCACAGGTCCCCGCCGTCGTCCCAATCAAGGTGCTCGACCGGGTCGACCGTTTGGATGTCACGAACCACCTCTCCCGAGGTCACGGAGAGCACCACCGCACCGTCGTCGTGTCCAAGCGCGATGAGGCCCGCCGCGGCATCAAAGCGGACGGCGTTCACGCTCACGTTCGCGTCGATTTGATTCACTTTTTGCAGGAGCCCAAGGTTCCAGAGGTGCTCCACGATGGCGCCGCCTGCGTCGACCGTCAGCACCCCGCCATCACCGAGGTCGTACCAGGCCAAGACGCGGCTGTCGTTGTGCACTTCACCTCCGTCGATGAGGGCGGCGGACGATGCAGAAGACATCAGCAGGAGCAGCACGAGGCCCGCTAGCAGCGTGCGAGTGTGAACCATGGCCGTTGGTGCGTGCTTCGAGCCTTCAAAGGCTCGTCCTCAAGCGTCGTCCGAAGGCTCCTCGTTTTTGGACGACGGAAGGCGCAAGGGCCGCAAGGTGTGAACAGGTTGAAGCACCGTTGGGGCGACGTCTTCCACCACACCGAGCACGGGCATGGCAGGCTTCAGGCGAGCCGTGGTTGCGGGGCTCCCCACGGGCTGCATGGTTCGTACAGGCTGCAACACCGCCGCCTCCATCGGCGGTTGGTCATCGACGACCGACGGTTGGACGTCGTCGTACTGCGCGCCCTCGTCGAGGGCTCCATCGAGCACCGCCTCGACTTCGTCCATCATGTCCTCGAGGAGTTCGGCTTCGATCTCCTCCGTGACGGCGACCATCTCGTCCTCAACCGCACCGGGGCGCTCCGGCTCAGGAACGAGGGCCGGAGCCTCGGTCTCAAGCATCGGCTCGACGGCCTCGGTGGGGGGCGCCTCCGACGGTTCGAGGTCAGGTGCTGGGGCGAGGGGCTCCTGCACAGATTCAACGGCAGGAGCAGGGGTGATTGGCTGACGCACGGGAGCGACGACGGGGGTTTTGACCTGCTTCACCGGCTTCACAATTGGAGCAGGCGCGGAGGGAGCAAGCGTGCGGACGGTGGACGTGGGTGCCCGCATGCCGGCGAGGCCCAAGCGTGCCGGTTGCGCCTCTGCCGCCTGAGCGAGCGCGGTCAGCGAGCCCCGTCCAGCAGCGGCGCCCAGCGCGTCAGGCCTTGCCCCCAACGTGCTTGCGTCTGCGCTGGCACCAAGGCCAGCTCCACCCTGACCGGAAATTGAGGCAAGCCATTGTTGCCGCTTGTCCAATCGGGTATCGGTGTCCTGAAGGCGCGCAAATTCAGCCTCGCGCTCCGCCAGGTGTTCCTCCTCGGTTGCGACCTCGCCCTCCACCTGAGCCGTGATGCTTTCTCGCATCCGTTCCTCGGCCATGGCCTTGAACTCGTCCATCTTCTTGGACAATCCCGAGATGCGGTCACGGATTTCCGCACGCTTCAACCCAAGTTGGGCTTCGATTTCAGCACGGATGCGCGCCTCCTTTCGACGTACGTCGATCAGGGCCTTGTTCCGCATGATCTCCTCACGCTTGTCCAACTGACGCTCCAGTTGTGTGGCCACCTCGTCCATCTTCCGCTCACGGAAGGCATTGAGCCGCTCCTCCATGTCGAGTTCAAGTTCGAGCACGGTTTCTTCCTTCAGCAGGTCGAGGTCCGTGTCCCACGACAGGCGCTCGTTTCGGAGGCTTGCATCCACTTCGGAGAGGATGGCCTTCCGTGCTGCGGCTTCACGGCTCTGGAACTCAAGTTCGAGGCGTTCGGTCCACTCCGTACGCTTGGCTGCGTACTGTTCCTCGAGTTCCGCTCGAATCTCTGCCTCTCGCTCGTAGCGGAAGCGGGCCAAGCGGTTTTGGATCTCGGATTCCCGGGCTGCTTGGTAGCGGGAGTAGTCGTCTTCGTTGCGCTGCTCCAGATCGGCTTCCACCTGGAGCCGCAGGGCCTGCTCCACCTCCTCCACGGCGTTCCCGTACGTGAGGTCGTAGCGCTCACGCAAGCGGGCCTTACGGTCTGCCAAGCGTTCGGAAAAGTCCTGCTGCAACTGGACCTCGACTTCCCGTCGGAGTTCGTCACGCCGTCGTGCGATGGAGAGTTCAACGTCTTCGCGCATTCGCGCCTCGAGCACCTCTGTCTCGTGACGGAGACGCTGCTCAAGTTCCTCTTGAATCTCCACCGCCAAGTTGGCTTCAAGGCGCTGGCTTCTCCTGGCGTATTCTGCTCGGAGGGCCGCTTCGCGCAGGCTCAATCGCTGGCGCAGTTGTTGTTCCAAACGGGTGCGGATGCCGTGCCGAAGTTGAGATTCGCGCTCTGCCAACTGCGCGTCCTGTTCATCGCGAAGGCGAGCCAATTCTGCGTCCTCCATGGACGCAAACCGCTGATCCATCTCCTGCTGGAGTTCCTCCTCGAACGCCTTGATCCTGCGATGAAGCCGCTGACGGTGCTCCAAATCAAGGCGCTGCTGCATCAACTCCACACGCTGCTGGTGCTCCTGCTCAAGTTGTTGACGCAAGTCTTCAGCGAGTCGGTCCTGCTCCTCCTGCATGCGTCGGTCGGTCTCGACCTCGAATCGCTGACGAAGGACCTCAAGTTCACGCGCCAGCCGTGCCTCGTACTCATCGCGCAAGCGGGCCTCCTCACGAGCGAAGGACTCACGCCCCTCCTGAGCGAGTTCCGTCTCCATCGCTTCACGAAGCTCTCGCTCCACGTCGGAGAGGGTCCGCTCGCGATGAAGGTCCAGGCTGGTTGCAAGGTTGGCTTGTTGCGCCTGCACCCGTTCGCGCAGCTCTGAATACCGCAATCGCCGTTCCCGCTTCAGGTCCGAACGCAGGCGGTCTTCCGCCCTGTACCGCGCGCTGACCCCTGCCTCCTCGTCTGCGGACGTGGAGGTCGCCCGGGTAAATTGCCCTCGGAGGGCTGCGAGGCTCCTCCGATCGTCCCCCGAGGAGCGACGAGGAGCGAAGGGCCCTTCTGACTCCGACATGGCCTTCCCATCCCAGCGGCAAAGCCGCTAACGGCACCACATCCGCGTCTTTTCATAGATAAGGTGAACGCTGACGAACAGCCCGCAGCCTCTCGCTTTGGGAGGGCGCGTGCCCCGCCGGTTCAGAAGTTGACTGCAAATCCGGTGTCGCAAGCAGGGCACGTGATCTCCCGGCGTCCGGGCCTGCGGTTCATTCGAAGTCGGCGGTCGCAACTCGGGCATGCGACTTCGACCTTCGCCTGCTTCGGAGTGAGGTGGAATTCCACCTCGCACGAGCCACAACGAAGCAACGCAGGACGGTCGTCCACCCCAGCCACCAGCACCTTGCTGCATCCAGGGCAGGCGACCTTCTCCTCGGCCCATGCACGACGTGTTGCAGGGTGGTCAACACGCACACGAGCATCGCACAACACGCAGGTCACCTCGCCGAGGCCCATGGGAAGCATGCCCTTGCATCGTGGACAACTGAGGGCCGGGGCTTCCACGGAGGATTCGACCTCCTGCCGCTCGTCCATGCTTGGAGCAGGGGCTCCTCCCTCTTGGAGTTCACGACGTCCAGCGAGCGGCCACCAACTTCAGCGATACGCGTACGTCATCCAACAGGGCACGGAAGGTGCCGCGAAGCAGATCGAGCCATCCGTCTGCGCCTGCAAGCCGTGCGCCGTTTAGAATGACAACAATCACCGACATTTCGTGGACGAGCACGCCAACCCACAACTGGTCGTACCACCCGTTGATGACAGCGAAGACCAGCACCACCGTGATGCCAATCGAGAACATCAGGTTGAACGCCAGTGTTCGCTGTGCTGAACGGGCCATCTTGACGAGGGTGGAGACCATGCGCGGGTCGTCACCAGGGATCAACACGTCCGCCGCATCGAGGTTGACCTGCTCTCCAGTCCCCACTGCGACGCCAACGTCCGCCTTGGCGAGGGCCCCAGCGTCGTTGAAGCCATCCCCGACCATCATGGTGACATGTGTTTGTCCGCGCTCTTCCACGAACCGAACCTTCTGCTCCGGCGACAGGCCACCATGCGCCGCGCCGTTCGGCATGCCGACTTTCAGGGCAAAGGCATCGACGGCCGACTGCAGGTCGCCAGACAGGATCTCTACGTTAACCCCCTGGCGGTAAAGGGCCTGCACGAGGCCGTCCGCACCCTCGCGACCGTCGTCGTGGATGAAGGTCAGGAAGGCATGGGCCTCCTCACCCCGGCACAGCACGCTCACGCCATGGCCGGATGCGGTCGCTTGACGAAGGCCCTCGGCCAAGCGGTCGTCCAACACCACGCCGTCGGGCAACGCGTCGGGGCGGTGAAGCCCCACATCATCGCCCCTGTAGCGACCCACGACGCCCGCATTGACGTCACGAAGGTTCGTCACGGCCGTGGGCGTCACGCCCTCGGCCGCGAGCAGGTCCTGCACGGCCAGAGCGTACGGGTGGGACGAACCTGCCTCAAGACCCCCAACGAGCCGGAGCACAGCATCGCGACGCTTGCCCTTGCCCAACACCACCTCGCCGACGGTCGGTCGGCCGCTGGTCAGGGTCCCGGTCTTGTCGAGGAGCACGTGGTCCACCTGAGCCATCCGCTCCATGGCATGGCCACCAGTGACAATCGCTCCAAGGTGAGCAGCACGGGCAAGCACGGCTGCGTGCGGCACTGGCGCTGCGAGCAGCAAGGCGCACGGGCAGGCAACGACCCACAACAGAAGCATGAGTTTCCAATCGGAACGGTCCACAAACCACCAAATGGCGACGCTTCCAAAGAGCACGAGGGGGACCCAGATTGCGGTGAACCGCTCGATGGCCCCTTGCAGACGTGGTGGTTCCTCCCTGAACGTGTGCACGGCTTCAATCAACCCTGCGAGGCGCGTGTCGTCACCGATCGCGGTCACCTCGACTTCGACTGGCCCTCGATGAAGCACCAACCCTGCGCTGAGTTCATCGCCAACGTCAACGTCAACGGGTACCGATTCGCCCGTGAGGGGCGCCGTGTCAAGGCTTCCACGCCCACTCACGATTCGTCCATCGGTTGGGATCAACTCTCCTGAGCGAATCTGAAGCCTGTCGCCCACACGAACCACATCGATGGGAACCTCTTCCCATTCCGAGGTGGGAGCTTCATGGTGCGTCAACAACGACGTGGAGGTGGAGGCTAAGGTAAGGCGGATGCCGTTTCCTATCCTCTTCGGCGGTGCCGTGGACCGCCGTGCCGTGCGTGGGAGCCGGTCAAGTCCGCCTTGCATCGCCTCCCTTGCTCGCACGAGGGCGTCGCCCTCGAGATGTTGCGTGAACGCCACAAGGATCACCACAATCAGGGCCTCTTCCCACATGCCCAAGATGGCGGCTCCGATGACGGCTAAGGACGTAAGCACTTGGAACCCAACTTGACGCTGGCGAAGCCCAGCGACGGCTTCCATCACCATTTCAGCCCCACCAGCAGCGACACCAAGCAAGGACACCAACGCGACGAGCACGTGCCCTGCTCCTGCCGCCTCAAGCACGAGCACCACGGGCAAGAGCAGCGTGGCAACGGTGCCACCCACCAGTCGACGTTGGTCCGGCCGAAGGCGTTCAGACGATGTGACGCCAAACACGGCGGGGCGGCCAAGCACCTGGTTCAGTGCGGCATCTCGGTCGGCGACGAGGCCGGAGGGTGCCTCAGGAACGAGTTGCACCAGCACGCGGTCGTCGCGCGTGACTTCTGCATCCAACACCCCAGGTTGACGGCGAAGCAAACGATCCACTCGAGCGACGGGGATGCCATGCCGGGCCGCAAGTTCACGCGCAGAGACGCCTTTCAACACCTGATGCCCGACATCGGGCGCATGCCCAAGCGACCGAAGCACCCGAGCGACCTCGGCAACGGACCCGACTGAAAGGTCCACGTCGACTTTGACTTCACCGCTGGTGGGTGAAACGACCGTTGAGGAGACCTGCTCAAGGTGGCCGAGGGCCCTCGTCGCCTTTGATGCACAATCTGGGCAATCCATGCCCACCAGCGGCCATGAGACGCTGTGGGTGCCCGATGCGTCGAGCACAATTTCTGCATCGAGGATGTCCATTGAAGGAGCAGATGCTTCGGGTGCAGCAGCGGACGCGTCGGCCTGTACGGGAGGAACATCGGGAGGAGTGGCGCCGCTGCCGATGGAGATGAAGACCTCGTCGCCCTCACCCATGGTGCTGGTTTCCCAGAGGGTCTCATCAATTCTCGCTCACGAACGGTTGGACACCAGCACCGAAGGTCACAAGGAGGACGAAGGCGAGGTGGACCCATGAGGTGGCTTCCCGATGCTTGGACGCCCAGGCTTGTGGCCGTGGACATCGACGGAACTTTGACCGACGAGAGGAAGCGGCTCGACCTCACGGCTGTCTCCGCGTTGCGTGACCTCGAAGATGCGGGCATTCCCGTCGTCCTTTGCACCGGGAACACCCGAGCGATCGCCTACGGCTTGAGGCGTTTTATCGGCTTGAGCGGTCCAATGGTCTGTGAAAACGGAGGCGTGGTGTGGTTTGGTGACGACGACCTCGTGTTGCGCGCTGACGGCACGGAAGCACGCGAAGCGTGCGATTGGCTTGCGTCCCGCATCAAGGGGCTTGACCCATTGGGCATCACCACCAACACGTGGCGGGAATCAGAATGGTGCCTCAAGACCGAAGAAGACCTTGAGGCCATCACCGAGGCGTTGCAGGCTTCCCCTTGGCCACACCTCGACGTGGTTCGCACAGGCTTCGCCATTCACATCATGGACCCTGCCTTGTCGAAAGGTGCGGGATTGGACGTCGTGTTGAAACGGATGGGTCTTGATGCCGACGACCTGTTGGTCGTAGGCGATGCCCCAAACGATCTCTCGATGTTCGCCTTGGCACGCTGGTCGGTGGCTGTCGGGGGGGCCTTCCCAGAGGTGATGGCCGCTGCCTCAGTTGTTTCACCGCACATGCATGGCGCGACCTTTCGCCCGCTGGTGGACGAAATTTTGGCACGTTGAAGCCCGAGGGGTGACTTGATAACGCATCGGCGCCGCCCCCGGCTCGCACGCGGGGATCGCCAAGCTTGGTCAACGGCGCTGCGTTCAGGTCGCAGTCCTCAACGGTTCGCAGGTTCGAATCCTGCTCCCCGCACTTCTTCCGTTTCATTGTCGTTCTCGGCTGAAACTCTCCGCTTTCCTGCACGTTCTCCTCGCGGCTGCATCATACCATGAGGAGGTGCCGGGAGCAGGATTCGAACCTGCGAAGGCGTAGCCAGCGGATCTTGAGTCCGACCCCTTTGACCGCTCGGGAATCCCGGCCCGTTTCTGCGGTGGACGTCCCCGCTTTCATTCTTCCTCGACGGAAGGAGGGAGGGCGACCCGAGGTTTCGTGGACTCGGACGTCCGCTGTGCGTTCGCAAGCCAAAGGCTGAGCATCGCGAGCACCAAGGCGATCGCGCCAAGCCCAACCCATGCAGCCCCCTGCCCTTCGCGCGTTGAATCGGCCGCCGAAACGTCGGCCAGAGGGACGGGGACGTCCACGCCCCCGACATCAAGCGTCATCCGCAATCCGAGGTCCCCCTCGCGCCACGCCTCCGCGCTCCAAACCAAACGCTGCCGTTCGCCTGGCTCGAGCCAGAGGGAGGATTCCTCCAGCAGGCGACCCTCGTCGTCCACCAACCGCACCACAACGCCTCCAGGGAGAACGCCAGCGTTGGCCACCTCAAAGGACACATCGATCATGTCTCCCACCTGTGGACGATAGGGTGCAGCCACCAGGGAACTCAACGCCGGCTCGAAGGCAACCCAACGCATGGTGACGGGGAGGGGTTCACTCGCCGTCCCTTGACCGACGAGGCTTCTTCCGGAGGGGTCGGCCGCGGTAAACCACAGTTGCCATGCATCGCCACGTCGCAGGTCGAACGCATCGCCGGGGGTCATGTTCAGCGAGGTCGCATGCCTCGTCGACGACCCTTCGATGGCGACCAACTCGAGCGGTTGCGACCCACGTGCTCCGTCCATCACGCGTCCTTGCCGAAGCAGAACCCAATGTGCAACGACGCCGTTGGTGATGTGGGATTCGACGTCCGTGATGAGGACCTCAACCGGAACATCACTCAGCGCGTCGCTGTCCACTGAAAGGGAACGAAGACCGCCCATGTCAAGACGTGGTGCATGCTCATCGATGCTGACGTTCAAGTCCAACGAAAGGTTCCCGTGAGGCCAGCCCTCAACCCACACGCTCAACACGCCCGTGGTGCGAACCCAGACCGATGGGTCGAAGGGAATGCGAAGTTTAGGAGACCCATCGTCGGGGACATCGATGCTCCCGTCGGTCACCCGTGCCCCATCGGTCATCGACCAACCAAGCACCACCGAACCGGGCAGCCGTTGAGCGGGGTACAGGGTCCCCTCGTGAAGCAAGGTCAGTTCAATGTTCACCACATCGCCCCGGTCGACGTGAATCACCCCTGCCTCAAGCCCTCCTGCCGGTTCCGTCGTGTCAACCACCCGATCCAACGTGAGGGTCACGTGGGGGAGGGCCGTCCACCTGAGCGGCACGATTCGCCGGAGCCCAAGACCGAGATCTTGTCCTTCGTCACGAACCTGCAACGACGGCACGAACGAACTGCCCTCAAGCGATGCAACAAGGTCCCATCTGAGCCGGAACCCAACATCAACCTCCCAGGTGTTGGGTCCGACCTGCACCACGGTCACGTCTGGCGCCCCGTGGAAGCATCCGGCGTCGGCCGTTGTTTCGTTCGATCGCGGATGATGCACCACGACACATGAGTCCGACCCTTGACCAAGCAACCCAACTTCGAGTGCGTCGAGGCTGGTGATGCCGTTTGCATCGATGAGATCGAACCCAAACTCATGCCACGTCCCCGGATAGAGCCGCCCATCCACCGCGTCAAGGCGGAGTCGTTCGGTCGGCACCGTGGTCGGGTACCGCGGTTCAAGGCGCACTTCGGCAAGGGGGACTCCTGTGGTGCTTCCACCCCCGACCAGTGGCTGGCCTGCGATGTCCTCCCCTTCCACGGCAAGTCGGATGCGGCCAAGCACTCCACCTTCCTCAATCACGTCCTCCGCGGCGATCAGAGGGAGGTCAAGCTCAACCTCGGTCCTGCCCTCTGCGAGTGGCACCTGTACAGCGACCCATTCGTCTGGGTCGCTCACTCCGTCCCGGTCGAGGTCGTCCCTCGCCTCAAGCCACGTCCACACCGTCATGGGCGACGCAAATCCAAGGTCATCCTCCGCCGACAACACAAGCGCCACATCACCGTCTGCAGGGGCAACGTGCCCGTCCGCAGGCTGCCGGCCTCCAGGGTCGAGGATTTCAATGGACAGAAGGCTTGGAGGTGATTCGTCGTGCAGCACGGTGATGTTGGGGACGTCGCCCCGCAACTCGCAGGACGACGACGGCGTGCTGATCGGGCCACACCGCTCGAGCTCGATGCCGATCTGAAGGGCCTGTCCACCTTGGACGGCGGTCGTGGAAGGGGACGTGAGCATCGCGGTGAACCACCCGTCGTCCTCAACGTTCACGTTTGTACGGTCGCTCCATCCACCGCCGTTCAGGTCCACGTTCAGGCTCACGTTACCTGCGGACGGATGACGCTGAGGGACGCCTTCCATTCTGAGTTGGCCCCTTACGGTGAGCGAGGTTCCTGGAGCGACTTCAAACGGCCACAACGTGGAGGTCCAATCGTCAAGACGGCGCCCACGGTCGTCCATGAGCTCAAGCACGGCCACTTCGACGTCGTTTTCGACGTCGTTGCCGGTGACCGACATGGCCCGCTTTGCAGGCCCTGTGGTGAAACCGGCTTGGTCCTGCGCCGTGGTCCACCACACAAGCTTGGACACGTCGTCGAACGACCATGTTGATGTCAGGTGCCATTCGATGCGGCATGACGTCCCGGAGCAGGACACCGTGGACGACGAGCCAAGGGTGGCAAGGCCAGCCCCGGCGTCCTGCCGAAACACGGGCGTTGCCTCGTCGAGCCGATCGACGTGAACGACACCGACGGCCGTCCCCACATCGGGACCGAAACTGAGCATTGCAGATTGGAGCAGTGGAACGGGCGCGGAAGCATCTCGTGGGTCCTCGCGACGGTGTTCGGTCACCACCGTCACCGTCTGACCGGGGGTCCACACCGACGTTGGCACGCTCACGACCTGTTCAAACAAACGGGATTGGCTGTCGAGGTGAAGCGCGACGTCCACGGCTCCACGTGTCGTTCGCACCCAGACTTCCAACGGGTGTACCGCAGATGGGAAGGCGCTTCGTCGGACCTCGATGGCGGCGTCCACCACCTCCAGCGGCACGGAAACCGATCGGGTCGACGCGGCGTGCAGGGCCAGCAGCGACGAAATCGCTTGAATCGTTCCTCCGGAAGGCGCCACGGTGATGCTGCACCGACGGGCCCCCGGCTGCGGAGGGTTGGCAACGGCTGAACACCGGGCAGCACCGTCCAGCATCACCTGCCCGTTTTGTTGCGGTGTCAGCGTTCGAGCACCAAGGTTGTCGTCCACCTCAAGGCTGACTTCAGCAAGGCCAACGTCAACCAGCACGCGGTATGGTACCGAGACCGCGCCCGAGGAGGGTGCTGCTTGAACCCACCAGGACACCTCAAGCGTGCTGGCGTCAAGCCCCGTTGTGTTCAACGTCCCCGACGAACCGTTCCAGAGTTGGCCTCCGTTGGAGGCGTTGGCCAAGGACACAAAGGTGGTTGAGGCGCCGAGATGGGGCCCATACCCCATGGCGCTCGCGTTGAGGAGGAGGTGAGGTTGGGCGTCGATGCCGACCCGGAGGTCTTCAGCGGAGACCAAGCAATCCACCTCCATGCGGACCTCCCGAAGGGCATCGCCGGGAGCAATCCGGACCGCGACGGACGGACGTAGGCGAACATCGCTCCATTCGACGTCGTACACACGTTCCGTGGTGCCGTTCCTGACAAGCGTCTCCACGCCTCCTGTGGTCTGCAAGGCCCCTCCCTGACCTTCGACGACGACGCGCGCAGCCCGGTGGGGGCACAAGGGCTGCTCGAGGAAGGGGAGGTCGTGGTAGGCCCCAATACCGAGCGTCAACTGTCCGTCCTGCGTCACGACCACGGCCGGCGGAGGAATCGCCCCGAGGTGTTGAGCGTCGATGTGCACCACGTTTCCAACCGTCAGGCGTTCAAGGATAGGCGTGGTCTGTTCGTCGGTGGTGGTCATGTTCACGCGGACACGCAACCACGGGTAGGCCTCGGTGTTCAACGTGACCTGAACGGGAAGGCTGAGGTTCTGCCATCCTTCGATGCTGGCCCCTGTGGCGTCGACCAGGTCGACGCGAAGCGTGGTTGACGGTGGGACGCTGGCGTGGCCGTCGAGGACGCCCCAAAGGTCTCCAACGGGCGCAGGAAGGAGGGGGGAACGCCACGTTCCCTGCTCGAGGAAACGGTCCACTTCCACACCTACGTCGTCGATGTACCAGCCGTCTTTTTCGATCCATGTGTCTGAGAAAAACAAGAAACGAGCCCGAAATTGCTGGCCTGAAAGGTTTGACACATCGAGGGAAGGGGCGTCGAAGGCCTGGCTCCGTGACGGACAACCGCCCGGGTGAATCGACCCGTCAAACAGGCCTTCGGTGTGCAGTGGGGAGTAGGGATTCAAGGTTGACCGACCATGGTGAATGAGGGCATCGTATGGAGGAAACCACCACGTCGCACCGTCGTCGGTCGAGAATTGCACAGCACCTCCATCCCAATCCGTTTCGGTGCACACCCAGGAGCGGAAGGTGAAGCGAGCGCTTGCGTTCTCAGGTAGGCTGTAGGTCGGCGTGATGAGGTAGCCAAGGCTTTCCGCATCGTAATCACCGTCCAGAACAATGCCAACGCCTGAGGTACCGGAAGCCCACGAGGTGGGCCCTGACCCCGACGAGGTGTTCAGGCCACCAACGGTCCAGCCCGAGCCACGAACGTGCTCAATGGACCATCCGCGGGGCACGAGTTGACCCGATTCAAAGGAGGCGTTCCACCACGACGGCCCATTGGCCCCAAGGGCGTTCGTCCATGTCCATTCGTTCGTGACGTTGCCCGTGCTGAGGTTGACCCCGTCGCCAACAACAGACGTGGTGGTAAAATTGCTTAGGCGACGTACGGATTGGTTGCTTTGACCCGGGAGTGAGGTGACCTGAAGGTCGTCGATGGCCATCCCTTCCCACCCGTCGGCCACCCCTCCTCCATGGTTGACGTTCGCGTCCGTCAAGACACGAAACGCGAGGATGGCGCTCGACGCGTTGGTGGAGGTGAAGGTGGTCGGTGGCAGGCTGTAGGACACGTCAATCCAGCCGTTCGACACCTGGGAAATCCATGACCCCTGCCAAACGAGGCCGTTCCCTGGCAGGCCGGGGGCGGGGGAGAGCAAGGTCCAGTTGGAACCACCGTCCAAACTCAAGAGGGTGGTCATCCCGTCGTTCCAACCTCCCTCAACGTCCCAATTCGCCTTGAAACCCACCTCTGCAGGCGCACTGAGGTTGGAGAGATCAACGTCGATCATCAGCCATCCGTCTGCATCTGGCGCGTAATCGCCCGTCAGGTTGCCGTGAAACCATGCTCCACCGGGATCGCCTTGGTTTTGGATGCGTACGTCGTCGATGACCCACGCGGAACGGTTCCCTGTGGACGTTGTCGTGGCAAAACAAAACCGAACCTGATACCACACCTCACCGCTGGAAAGCCGCCCGTCCAGCGAAAGCGATTCGGAGGTCCACGAGGCGGAATTTGAAGCCCAGCCGGCTGCAACCGCGTTCGGGTTTGGATCGAGTCCGTTGGCGAAGGTCGCGTTGTTTTGGTTCGGGTACCCGTTGCTCGGTGGCAAGACGCTCCACGTGATGCTCTGGCTTGAGCGCCATTCCATCCAACGAAGATCGCCCTCCAACAACGCCGCTGCATGGTCGAAGGACACCGTGTGGTTGCGGACCACGGCCGGGGCCCGAAGTTGGGGTGTGGCGTAACAACCCGACATGTTGGCCTCCAGCGGAGCCTGTGCGCCTCCAAGAAACAGGGTCCGGTTCCCGTCCACAGCAGCGCTGGGAAGCAGCGACGAGACAGCGGACGAGGTCAGGTTCTGCGAGGACCACACGCGGTCGTGGGTGCCCCCAGCAAGCCAACCGGTCGGCATGAGGACGGGGGATTCGAAATCCTCGATGTCCTCATCCGCACCTGGCGAAGCAAGGCTAAGGCGCCCACCACGCAACAAACCGTTGGTTCCCTCGTGCAGGCCGGAGGAGAACCCGTTCCCGACGTCGTTCGCGTACTGGCTTCCGTTGTCGCCGACGGACGTCCACACGGTGCCGACCTCAAGGGAGCCGGCGGTGACGGTGTGGTTGTCAAGCACCTCAACCGTTGTCACGTTGCTCGCACTGACCCCTCCTCCACCACCCAGAGGCGTGACGGTGACCGTTGGGCTGGAGGAGGTCCTCGTGGGGCCCATGGAGGCAGCAGCAACCGGCGCGACGGTCGGAAGCAGCAACAGGAGAATCAGCAACAAGCAGGTGCGAGGGCGCTGCAGCATGGCCCTCATCGATTTGCGGGGGTACGTGGACAGGCTTGAACGCTCGTTCCATCCGTTCGGTGAACTGCATGAAGGTTTGAAGTGTCCTCGTCCCGAGGGAGCAGGCATGAGCGCGAGAGGTCCCCTCGATGAGGCCTCTGCGCGTGAGATTGAGGAGCAGTTGACCACGACGCATCGGACGCAAGTCAGCCGACGCATCCCTGTTCCGTTGCCTCGCCCGGACTTTTGGAACGCGGTGAGTGACCTGCTTCGTTCCATCGACCTTCAGTTGCACGAAGCCGTGCGCAAGCACGGCTTCGACCTGCGCGTGCAAAACCTCCAGCGCCGTCAAGCGACCATTCGTCGCGTGGCCAGCGAACTCGCACGCCGACGCTTGGTGGCCATGATCCAGCACGCCTCAAGCCAATCCCTGCGCACGCCGTCCTCCATTGCTCAGCCGACCGAGCTCGCCTCCCTTGATTGGAGCCGTCACGACCCTGCAGAACGCGAGTTCTACACCGCGATGATGCAGCAAATGGACCGATTCAAGCTGGCCGTGGATTGGGCCGCGATGCAAAATGGACTCCCTGCCGAAGTGGCGACCGCCAAAGGAAGCAGCACGATGCCCGTCGCTCCTGCCGGAACCACCCAACTCGATGCTTGGTCCGAAGGCCCTGGCGGCTTGACCGGGAGGGAGCCCCCTGCGCTCGCTTTCATGGATGATGCTCCCGGGCCTGAGGCTCCGGACATGGACGAGGAGGAGATGTTGCTTGCGGACCGCATCGATGCGTGGGACGAGGAACAGTACCTGATTGAACAGTCCTCACCGACCTCACCTGTTGTTGCCCCTGCAGGACGGCATGCGGCCGCGCTTGAACTCGCGCCCTCCACCACGGCTGCCGCTCCAGCCTTCGAAGCGACCTCCGACGACGCTGCTGTTGAACCGGCGCCTTCCTCGGAGCCCAGCAACGTTCACCTGGCACGTGTTCGCGTTGTTGCGTCCATGGAAGACGCGATTGTGGGGCCGGACGGTGAGGCGCTCTTGCTCGCCGCAGGCGACGTGCACATGCTGGATGCAGACGTCGCGTCCATTCTCATCGAGTCAGGCATCGCTGAGGCTGCAGACCTGTGAGGTCAGCGTGATCCGCGGGCCATGCCCGATGTGGAAGCGGGTGTTTCACCCAAGGTGCTCGAAACGCGTGAGCCGGTGGCTTCAGTTGACGCTGCGCATCGAGATTTCGATGCTGACCGTGTCAGGGATGTCGATCCGAGCAACGTTTCGAAGCGCGGACTCGTCCTTCCCGGAGGTGATGTCCATCTCCAAGAGGCGCTTGTGGACACGCATCTCGAAGTGGTCGTACGTCTCGCTGCCCTCACCGTCGGGAGCCCGGCGGACCGGAACCACGAGGCGGCGGGTGGGCAGGGGAATCGGGCCACGCAACTTGACGCCACCCTGGTCGCAGATCATGCGGATCTGCTGGGCCACGGTGTCGATGTCACGGTGGTTTTCACCGGTCAACTTGATGACGGTGACCGCAGCCATGCACGTCCCTCCTCGGTCTTCAACCTCAGAAGAAGGCTCACGCCTTCTTCTCGACCTTCAGGCACACGCCAGCAGCGACGGTCTTGCCCATGTCACGGATGGCGAAGCGGGACAGCTCGGGGAAGGTCTCCATCGCTTCGATGGCCATCGGCTTGGTCGGCGCGAAGCGGATGAGGCAAGCGTCGCCGGTCTTCAAGAAGGAGGGGTTGGCTTCCTTGCCAGCCTTGTTGGTCTTCTCGAGGAGTTCCTGGAAGCGCACAGCGACCTGAGCGGTGTGGGCGTGGAACACCGGGGTGTAGCCAACCGAGACCGCCTTGGGGATGTCCATGAGCTGGATCTGTCCGACGAAGGTCTCGTCGTGGCGGACGTAGGTCGGCTCGCTGTCGGCGTAACCGGCAACGTCACCACGGCGGATGTCGGTCGCGGCGAGGCCACGGACGTTGAAACCGACGTTGTCGCCGGGCTCCGCCTTCTGGACCATGGTGTGGTGCATCTCGATGGACTTGACTTCAGCCGACTTCTGGCTGGGGTTGAAGACCACGGTCTTGCCCACGTTCAGGGTGCCGGTCTCGACCTTGCCAACGGGCACGGTGCCGATGCCGCCGATCTTGTAGACGTCCTGAATGGGGAGGCGGAGCGGCTTGTCGACGGGCTTGTCGGGCATCTCGGCAGCGTCGATCGCTTCGAAGAGGGTCGGGCCGCTGTACCAGGGGCAGTTGCCGGACTTCTCGAACACGTTGTCGCCGTTCAGGCTGGAGGCAGGGATGAAGGGGATGCGGTCGAGTTGACCGCCGAAGCCCGCCATCTTGAGGAGGTCGGACACTTCCTTCTTCGCGGCGTTGTACTTGTCCTCGGACCAGTCGACACCGGAGATGTCCATCTTGTTCACGTGCACGATGAGTTCCTTCACACCAAGGACACGGGCCAAGAAGGCGTGTTCCTTGGTCTGGGCGTTGACACCGTCGTTTGCGGCGCACAGGAGCACCGCGGTGTCGGCCTGGGAGGCACCGGTGATCATGTTCTTGACGAAGTCGCGGTGACCGGGGGCGTCGATGATCGTCCAGTAGTACTTCGGGGTGAAGAACTCCTTGTGGGCGACGTCGATGGTGATGCCACGCTCGCGCTCTTCCTTGAGCCCGTCCATGACGTAGGCGAGACCGAATCCGGACTTGCCCTGCTCGGCGGCGAGCTTCTCGTTCTTCTCGATGACGTGCTTTTCGATGTGGCCGCTGTCCAGAAGGAGGCGACCAACGGTCGTCGACTTGCCGTGGTCAACGTGACCAACGAAAACGATGTTGCGGTGCGGCTTGCTCTTGTCTTCCCACTGCGAAGGCATGATGATACACTCCTGTGTGGCCTGCCGACTGGACTCCCCTATTTGAAGGCGACGGAGCAGACGATGGACGTCGCTCCTCCGGCCTCACGTCTTGTAGTACAGCACGATACGGAAGCGGTTGACCTGGATGTCGTTCCATCGGTCGTTGTGAATGGTGATCGTCCACTCGCCGTCCCCGTGTGTTGATTCGCCCATCTGATATGAGGAGACAGGGAGGTCGAGGCAATACTCGTCTCCGTCGTCGCAGTCGTCGCCATCGCTGCGCTGGTCGTCACCGATGCTCGACGAGTTCAGCACCTCGTCGTCGTCTTCGTCGTAGACGTACAATTCGAGTCGGTTGTTGTTCTGATTGCCCGTCCCTGGCACCCAATCATCGTCTTGTTTCGGGTAGGTGATGTGCCCCACGGCCTTGCTGATGGTGTTCCCGCTGTCCCGGTCGTACACAACGGGCATGTCAAAGGTGATTTCCGCGGCACCTGAGGTGCTGTTTCCGCCGATTTCAAAATCAAGCCACGTGCCGACGTAGTTGACGTACACCTTGGTGTCGTCCTTTTCGGCCATGCCTTTCCCGCTGACGACGGTCAGCACGATTTCGTATTCGCCAGGCATCACGTTTTGCCACTCAACTTCCTCGCCTTCGAGGTCTGCGTCGTTCTCAGGGTCACCGTCACCGTCGCTGTCCTCGCTCGGGTCGAGGTCCCACGCCCATGACGTGATCCAGTCGTCGCTCGATCCCGCCGTTGAGTCCGTGGCGTCCAGCAGCACGCTTGCACTTGCCTCGATGCGTCGGTCGGAGAGGTCCTTGTCGTCTTCGCAGAGCCAGACGAGGATGAAGCTCCCCGTCTTCGCGTCTTCTCCAAAACAGTCCCAGTCCGAGGAGTAGGTCGTGATGGTCGCCACAGGTGGCTCAGCCGTCGCTTCGTAGACGGTGATGGTCCGTGTGGCTTCCGCATTCCGCACCCCATCCGTGATGGTCAGGGTCACGAGGGCATCGCCGATGCTGGTGAAGCGCCACTCCGCGGTGCGACCAATCTCGTCCACAGCACCGTCCCCGTCGAAGTCCCACCGGTAGGTGAGGGAACCGTCAGAAGGGAGCGAGCCTGAAGCGTCGAAGAAGACGACCTCGCCTTCGTTGATGTTCGATGCGGGAGAGAAGGTGAAGACAGCATCCAGTGCAACGTCCTCTTCCCCGGTACCGAGGCAACCCGCCATGGTTGACGCAAGCATGAGAAGAACGAGCGCACCTGCGGCACCGGCCCGGCCCATGCTGAAAGGGCGGCCTTGCTCGTCAAGAACCCTGTGCATCCCCGCACAGCAGCGGCGTCAAAAGGAGAAGAGTGAGGTTTGACGGCTGCCGCGCATCAAATCCTCTGCCGTCCAACCGAACGCTTCGGTGATGCGCCCGATGGCGGCCGCGAGGCGTTCCGCGTAAAATCGACCGTCGTACCCGGCCACGCCCCCGTTGTCTTGTTCTTCAAGCCAAGCGGCCACCTGCATGGGTCGACGTCCTGCGTCGGTGACCACAAAGGAGACCTTCATGCCTGATGTGAAGGGGAGGCCCATGGCCAAGCGCTGGCGTGCTGCACGCACCTGAGCCATGCTGTCGGGGTTGGCATAGGCATCCGAGAAATCGACCGTGCCGTCCTTGCGAACCTTTCCTTTGCACGACTTGGCGAGGATCAGCCTGTTGGCATCAACCGTGCCAGACTTGAGGGCCGCAACCTGCTCAAGCGCATGAGCAATCAGCGCCTCGCCCTCGTCGGCGAGGGCGTGTTCGAGGATGGTGTGCATGGTTTCCACAAGGAACGCGAACGAGTCCGTTCGCTGCGTTTCATACCCGCGGATGAGCATCTCGTCCGACGGCCACACCACTTGGCCGACGTAGCGTTTTTTTGCCCCGTGGGAGAAGAAGACGCTCAGGCCTTTTTCGAATTCCAACACGGCTGCGTCCCTGCTGTACCGGCGTGCAAGGTCATGCCCGAACGCCACCATCGCGCTCTTGGCAGCCTCCCATGCCTTGACCTGCGCCGCTGCGTCTTGATCCCCGGATGCTGCTGCTTCACGAACCTCGTTCGGCATCGCTCCCGGAACGTCGTCGACGAGGGGCGCTTGGACGAAAATTGAATCCGTATCGGAATAGACCACTGGGTGCCCTTCGCCTTCGAGTTCAGCAATCACGCCCTTGATGTTGTGTCGTGCCCACGCGGTGATCGACGAGCCGAGGTCACGGTGGGTGAAGCGGTAGAAGCCTGAGGCAAAGACGCCATAGAACGAGTTCATGAGGATCTTCACAGCGTATTGCATGTCGTCGTGGAAGGCGCGTGCACCATCGTCGCTTGCGGAATCCCTCATCCCTGCCTTGTGAAGGTCCCGCTGTGCCATCAGGTCACGAAGCAGATGAGGCACCAAGCCAACCCTGTGACCTTCGCCCCAGAAACGAACCCCGGTTGGGGCCACGTGCAGCACATCGTCGTCTGTTGGTTGGTCGGGATGCGCCGGGTCCACCCGCGTGGTGTAGCAAATGTTGTGCCCAATCATGATGCTCGGGTACATGCTCTTGAAATCCAGCACGGCAATCCACGGGTGCAAACCGGCCTCAACGTCGTGGACGTAACCTCCCGTGATTTGGCCCTCCTTTGGCTCAGCGCTTCCGGTCATCGGAACCGCCACACCGCTGCGGTCGGCATGGCGGATGACGAGGGAATCGATGAGTTGGCTCGTGCTTCCGTTCGCAGCAACGTCAAACGGCACCTTCCCCACGGCGGCCACGGCTTCTTTTCGACGAACAACCTGGAGGGCGTCGAGGATGTCGAGGGGGAGCGCTGCGTCCCTTCGGCAATACTCAATCACGACGTCAGGACGCGCCGCCCATTCCTCGTCCATTTTCGAGGCATCCACGTCCATTTTCCTGAGCCCTTCGTCGTCCGGAAACAAGAGGGCGCTGACGAAGGACAAGGTTTCGCGTTGAGGGCGGAGCGCCATTCTTGCCTGCCACCACGTGTCCATCACGCAGCGGCCACCCAAGGTCCACGCGCGGTTGCCGGAGCGGCGTGGAACCACAGCATCCCGTTGCCGCCGAAGGTCGTTGGCGTCCCGCGGCGTCCTCCCCCACCCGAGCATGGCAAGCCGAGCGGAGGCATCGCCACGGCGTCCAAGCACCTCGGCACGGTCCGCCAAGCGAGGGAGATCGAAGTTGTCAATGTTGTAGCCCGTGATGATGTCTGGGTCGGTGTCGAGAACAAGGTCCGTCAGCCCTTCGAGGATGCTTCGTTCGTCGCCATGCCAGTCGTGGACGTGGCGTGTTCCAGTCGCAAGGTCCTCCACCACGGCTGCCGCACACAACACCCGCTCGTGGGCAATGCTGGTTTCAAGGTCGAACGAGAGGACGCGAAGCGGGACGGGAAAGGGGTCCGACGCGGCCACCTGCTCAGCATCACACCGCAACGTCACGTCGACCGAGTAACGGCCGCCGCCTCCTGCACGAACCACGCGGTCCGCGGCCTCCTCGTCGTCGCCACCGCCCCGCCGGTCGACGACCTCGGCCTCCCCGCGAACGTGCATGCCGAGGTCGAGGTCGAGGTGGAGGCGGTTCGCAAAGGGAATGTCGGCCGCAAAGAGCGACCATGCCCCCGAGAGGCTCCGACGAAGTTCGGGAACCATGTGCGGCTGCAGCACCTCGACCGACCATACGGGTTTCCACCCAAGGTCGGTCCACTTCAGCACCGGGCCGTGGACGGACCTCACCTGTTCTTTGGTGGTCAAGCGCTCCGCGGCACCCTGGAGCGAATCGGGCACCTCGAGTCCGCTCGACCACCGCCCGATTGGGGCGACCTCGATGTGTGGCCGCAATCCGTGCACAAGGAGGCAGAGGCTTTCGCCGGATTCTGCTCGTCCGAAGACCTCGAGCACCGTTGCAGAAGCCTCGCCTTCACCGATGGAGCGGTACCGCGTGGTGAGGATCCCGAAGCGGCCCACCCACCGCTCCAAGGCCATGCCGCCGGGTCCACATCGCGCCCCTTCAGGGCTTCGCAGGAGGCACGCAAAGTCTTGATACCCCGCCGGAGGGTGGCTCAAGCATCGCATTGGAGGTGAGGACGTGAAGGACATTGATTGGGACGCCCTCAGTTTTTCCCTCACGCCCACGGATTGGATGTACGTCACCGAAGTGACCGGCGATGACGCCTGGATGCCCGGGACGCTTCGGCCCTACGGCGATTTCAACATCTCCCCGGCGGCGGGGGTGCTCAACTACGGCCAAGGGCTGTTTGAAGGCATGAAGGCCTACAGAACGGCCGAAGGTCGACTTGTGTTCTTCCGACCCGAGGAAAACGCCCGGCGCATGCAAGCCGGAGCGGACCGATTGAAGATGCCCCCTGTTCCTGAATCGGTGTTCATCGACGCCGTGGAACAGGTCGTCGACGCGAACCGGGACTGGGTGCCGCCGGTTGGCAAGGGCGCGATGTACGTTCGACCGATTTTGTTCGGATCAGGTCCAATCCTCGGCGTCGCGCCGGCTCCTTCGTTCACGTTCATGGTCTATTGCACCCCTGTTGGACCCTACTTCAAAGGGGGCATGACGGCGATCGATCTGTTGATTTCCGAGGAACACCACCGCGCGGCTCCGGGCGGTTCGGGGGGCGTCAAGGCCATTGGAAACTACGCCCCTGGCATGCTCCCGTCCAAGGCCGCCAAGGCCGAGGGCTTTGCAGAGGTCATCTACCTCGATGCACAGACCCATTCCTGCATCGAGGAAGTCGGCGCTGCGAACTTTTTCTGCGTGAAGGACGGTGTGCTGTCGACCCCGTCCCTGACAGGAACAATCCTCCCAGGCATCACCCGTGCTTCCGTGATTGAGCTTGCGCGCAGCCGAGGGTACGACGTGCGGGAAGAGCGGGTGGCCGTCGAAGCCGCCTTGGACGCCGACGAAGCGTTTTGCTGCGGCACGGCCGCCGTGATTTCACCGATTGGCTCCATCACCCACATGGACACGCGGCACGTGTTCAGCAATGGTCAGCCGGGCCCGGTCACCCTCGAACTCTACGACGCCCTGACCGCCATTCAGGCCGAACGGGCACCCGACACCTTCGGCTGGTTGCACGAGGTCCCTTCGCTTCGATGATCAAGCGCTGCTCGCCCGTGGTACGTCGGCCAAGATGGCCGTGAATTCGCTGCGGATGGCTGCAATCTCCTGCTTCAAAGCGGCGATGGCGGACTCGAGTTCCTGCTTACGCGCGGCTTGCTTTGCCTTGCGAGCCTCCTTCCGTTCCGCCATCAGGCGGTCGAGGTCGCGGCTTCGGGTTTTGAACGAGGTGCGGGCGTCGTCCATCCGGGCTCGAAGGGCGTCAATGACCCCGGGCTCAGGTTCCACAACGGGGGCGAGGGCGGTTTCGAAGGTGTGGTTGCGCCGCTTGTCTTCGATGTGCCAGTCGGGCGTGGACTTCAAGCCGCGCTTCAGCCGAACCATGGCGAAGAACTGAATCCACCACTTGGACGGATCGAAGTGAAACCATCGGTGGCCGTTCCGGTAATCGGCTTGGAACGTGTGATGGAAGTTGTGGTACCCTTCGCCGAAGGTCAAGAAGGCCAAGGCCGGGGAGTCGCGGCTGCTGTTGGCGTCGCCATACGGCTGCGTGCCCCAAATGTGGGCGGCCGAGTTGATCAAAAAGGTCCCATGATGGGTGAAGACGGTTCGAGCGAGACCAGCCCACACAAAACCACCGACCGCGCCGGGGACACCTCCGAAGGCGTAACCGACGAGGGCTGGCAGACCCATGCCAACACCCACGGCGATGAGCACGTACCAGCGGTGCTGCCAAGCGAGGATTGGGTCGGCCTGAAGGTCCTTCACCTGCGAGAGGTCGTGCGAACGCGGCCCACCCTCGTCGATCATCACCCAGAGGATGTGGCTCCACCAGAAGCCTCGGGTCGCGGAATAGGGGTCTTCCTCGTTGTCCGTATGGCGGTGGTGAATGCGATGGTCGGCGCACCAGTTGAGCGCGCTGTTTTCAAATGCTCCCGCGCCGAAGAGCGCGTAAAACAGCCGCAGGGACCACGAGGCCTCGTGGCTACGGTGGCTGAACAGGCGGTGGTAGCCCACGGTGATGGAGAGGCCGCAGGCAAGGTACCAGATCACAAACAACACGGGTTCGAGCAGCGTGACCCCCATGGTCGTGGCGTGCCACCAAATCCCTGCGACCGCCGCGATTGGCGTCAGCAGCAGAAAGAGGGAATTCACCACGTTGATCTGCCGCGACACCTGCTCCATGTGGTGTGGGGGGCCACACCGGCTACTAAGCGGTTCCCATCCTCAGCGCGACGTTGGGGGCTCGATGTCAGCGCTTGAATCCACGCCGCTTGAACGAACGACCCTTGCTCGCAGACCCACCCTTTGAGGACGACCGTTGGTGCTCTTTGGAGGATTGCTGCTTCGCCTCTGCCTCGTGGGCCGTGCGACGCTGCTCGCGCCATGTTCCGCCGATCATCTGCATGATTTCCTCCTTTGACGAGGAGCCTGCGTCCTCAAGGGCACCTGCCCTGCTGACGATGAGGCGCCCTTCCTTCGCGTGAGGGGCCAGCGGTCGCGACACGTTCGCTTCGCGCTTGATTTTTCTCAGCCCAACGGCGCGTGCTGCGGCGTAGAGGCCATCCAGATCTGGTTTCTTGACGGAGGCGTCCTTGGCCACGCGTCGTCCCGACCGGCGGGAACGTCGTGCGTCGAAGTACGAGGGCCACAACACCAACCGGTCAGGGTCGTGGTCCATGTGTCCAGCATCCCGTCGTGTGGTCCGGCCTCGCCGGTGTTCACTCGACCAGGACGCCGTTGATGACCCCGTCCTTGCCCGGACGGGACGTGATGCGAACGCGGCCCTTGTCGGTGTCGATGATGGCCCCCTTGACGAGGATGTTCCGACGGACGTAGTTCGGGTCGGACTCGTTCTCGACCACGCTGAGGATGGTGCCCATCGTCGTCTTCCCCTTGGCAGGGTCGGCGACGGCCACACGGTTTTCCGCCATCACGCGGACCATCGTGTTTCCACCGGCCTTGCGGTAGATCTTGCGCTTGGGTTCACCAACGAGGGCGAACTGCTTCTCGCTCGAGATTTCCGTCTTGCGCTTACCACGGGCCTGAACCCGTCGTCCGCCGCTCGTCTTGCGTCGAGAGATGCCGTGCCATTGTGCCATGGAATGCTCACCTCGTAGCCTCGGCGACTTGCACGGCGTATATGAAAGCCACCCTCAGCAACACATGAGGTCAATCTGCGACAAAAGGACGCCATTTGACGAACGGAGGTCCGCCACCACACGCTCACCTGGATGAAGGCGGCCAACACCCGAAGGGGTGCCCGTAAACAACAGGTCCCCTTCGACCAAGGGCGCCCAGCGCCGCAGGTCGTCGAGCAAGGCGCTCGGCGTGATGCTCATTCCTCGCAAGGTCGCTGATTGTCGCACCTCATCGTCCACGCGCAATTCAAGGGAGAGGTCCAGGAGTCCCTCGATGTCATCGTTCCACGGGACCCAAGGACCCACGCGTGCCGCCCCTCGGAAGGCCTTCCCGCGTGCCCATGGCAGCCCTTCCGGGCGTGCTGCTGCCTGTGCCGCTCGGTCCGTGAGGTCCAGGCCGACGGCGATGTGCGAGACCTGCAACGTCGCGTCGAGTCGAAGCACCAACTCCACTTCATGATGCACTTCGCCGTCGTGCCCGCTCAGGTCGATCGGCCCGTCGATCAGGCTTGCTTCCGGTTTGAGGAAGACGATTGGCGCGGAGGGCCGAGGATTGCCAAGTTCGTCGGCGTGGGCTGCGAAGGTGCGAATGGCACACCAGAGCGTCATGGAGGGGGCAGGCGACGTCCGGTCTTGGACCCTCCCGCGCAAGCGTCAAGGGGGAGGGCATGAAGCAAGGAGCATGGTGAAGGACTGGAGCATCCGGAAACGCCGGCCCGTTCGTCGAAAGGCCATCGCGCCCCTCCTGAAGGAGTTGGAGCGGGTGTTGGGCATTGACCTGAACGTGGATGGGGCCTTCCTCGAGCAGGCCGAGTATGGGCCGTGGGACCTCGTTTTTGTGGACAAGACCCCGAAGGCTGTTCGTATCGCCAACCCCGAGGACGAAGCCATCGCGGCCTTGACCCTTCGAGGACTCATTGATCATCCAGAGGCCAAGCGATGGGTCTCCGTGGACCACGGTGCCATCAGTTTCCTCATGAACGGAGCCGATTGCATGGTGGCGGGGGTCAGCGACGCTGACCCCGAGGTCAAGGAAGGGGACCTGGTCTGGGTTCGTGACGAAACGCACCACAGGCCGCTGGCCCTTGGCTGGGCCATGATGGACGGCGGGTTGATGCCCAGCGCCACATCGGGGAAGGCGGTGAAGACCGTTCACTGGGTGGGCGATGAGTTGTGGGACATGGAATGACGCATCAACACCTTCATTCCTGACCGATGCGAGGGTCTGTCATGGTGAACCGCGCGTGGCTGGGCCTGCTTCTTATCGTGCTTTTGAGCACGGCCTCCGCAGGAGGAACAGGGGGCAGCGACGTCGGTCCCGACCTCGACGCCACGCCCTTCGCAGCCCACGATGCAACGTCCCCCTCGGTCTCCGGATCGGCGTGGAGCCTGACGTTGGTGCTGGACGACGACGTCGTGGCCAACGGTTCGACCTTGGCGCTCACCACTCAAATTTGCACGAACGATGGCGTTTGTGATCCTCCTGTTACGCAGGCAGCAACGGTCTCCGAGGACGGCTCCACCTACACCATCAGCCTCACGCCACAGGACGACCACACCTACGTGAACTGGCGCGCCCGCATCACGTGGGAGGACGGCAGCACGGAGGATTTCCCCGACGCTGACTGGTACAAGGTGTGGTCGTCGTGTTGGTTCGATGGCACCGCGTGGGGAGGACCCGACGTCGATGGCGACGGATGTGCCGAAGACGAGGAAGATTCCCCCGGCCCGGGCGTTGTGCTCACGGTGGGGGCCTTGATGGGCGCCGCCGTCGCGGTGCGTATGGGTTCACGCAGAACCTGAGCCTTCGTGCTCAGCCGCACGCTCAAAGAACCGACGCACCTCGTGCGTCCAGCCGAACACCACGAGGTGTGCCTCGTCACGTGCCTCACTCAATCGACCATCCCGCATCCCTGGCTGGACGAGGTCGGTAGGAACGAGCGGCAGCGTGGTTCCGGACCACGACACGTGGCAACCGTCCGGTTCAGCGACGATGCGAAGGCCGCCCGCGATGACCACAGACGCCTCCACGGTGGCGTTGAGGCGCTTCAAGCGACGTGCAATCTCTTCGAGCACCTGCGCAGGTTCCTCATCGCGTGGACCGTAGGCATCGAGGAAGCCAAGCTCCGTGGCGTTCTGTTCCATCAGGTGGTCGAGGCCACGCCCTCCGGTGGATCCTGACATGCGTTCACCCCTTCGACAGGCCCCATCGACGCCCAAGGGCTTGTGCGATCCTCAGGTGGTCTTGCCCTCCGTTGGAGCGAGGCGCGTGCACGTGGATTGGTTCCCCTTCGCTCGTGGCTTCGGCAAGCCGAATGTTGCGACGGATGGGCGGCTCCACCACGGCGTTGCCAAGGTGCTCTCGAAGTTGCCCTGCAATCTGGTTGTTCAGCAACGTCGGCGCGTGCATCGTCATCAGCACGCCATCCACCCCAAGCCGCGGATTCAAGCGCAAGCGGACCTGTTCGACGGTGCGCAGCAGCATCGCGATGCCTTCAAGGGCGAAGTATTCCGTTTGGACAGGGATCACGACGCCGTCGGCCGCGCACATCGCGTTCACCGCCAGCAAGCCAAGGTTTGGCGGTGTGTCGATGAGCACAAGATCGTAGTGTGGCAGCAGGGGTTCCAAGCCCTCCGCAAGCCTCGACTCCCGCCCGAGTTCGGACACGAGCACGTCCTCGATGCCAACCAACCGTCGGTCGCCGACCACGAGGTGAAGGTTCTCGATGGACGTGGCGTACCTGCAGGCACCGGCCACCTCAGGTTGGAGCAGCAGGTCGCGCGTGCTGCGCTCCACGTCAGCCTTGCGAATGCCAAGCCCCGTCGCGCAGTTGCCTTGGGCATCGAGGTCAACGATCAGCACCCTGGAACCCGCCTGTGCCAACGCAGCGGCCAAATTGATCACGGTGGTGGTCTTCCCGACGCCACCTTTCTGGTTCATCACCGCGACAACACGTGCCCGTCCAAGGGTCAACGGAGCCATCGGTGGGAGGGTCAGTGGCTCACGAGGCTTTGCTGCACCCGGTTGACCGTCGTTGCGTCCGACACCGCGTGGTGCGATGGGCACCTCCTCAAACTCGGCTTCGGCCACGGCGAGGGACCGCTCACGCTCACCCATCAAGACCCATGCGTCCTCTGGAGGCTTTGGAGGTGACGGCAGGCCGGGGGGGCGAACGGCTCGCCTGCCGAGGTCCATGCTCACGCGGGGCGCTCGACGTAGGACGTCGCCAGCAGGCGACCGCTCGTGGCGTCGACGGCAACGCTGAGCGAGCGTTCCAAGCCGTTCTCCTCCCACGTCCGAACGAGATCGTAGGTCGTCGCTCCTGCTCCGTCCCCTGCAAATTCACTCAACAAACCGGTCCACCCGTCGTCGGGAACGGCGACCAGGACGCCTCGACGCACCCCCTCATTGTAGCCACCGTTGCCGTCGAACAGGCGCGACACTTCTGGGAATCGAGCGGTCTCTCCTAGCACCGCTTCCACCTCGCTCAGGGAAAGCACAGAAGGGGCGCCTTCTCGGTTCCAACTCAAGCCAAGGTCGAGCGCCCCCTTGTCGACAAAGCTGCACGACGCGTTCTCGCCATGCCCCACGTCCAGCAGGACCCACCCGTGCGCGTCGTCGTTGCCAATCCACGAGATGTTCCATGCGTCCCTTTCGGCACCTTGCTCGCCTGTTGATCGCCACACATACCCGTCCCGGTCGTCCAATGCACCGTTTGCGCCTGCAGCCTGAGAGCCGACGTCCGACAGGCAGGTCATGGCGGATTCAAGGGTGCTCGTCGCCATGCTTGAGGCATCGGGCACGTGGGGTTGCGTTCGCGTCCACGCGGTCAACTCGTCTGCTTCAGGACCAAGTTCGTTCGGTCGCGGACGGCCAAGGTAGGTGGCGCCCAGGTCCAAACGGTCCGAGCCACGCTCCACGTTCAATCGCTCAAAGGTGTGCGACAGTCGGAATTCACCCTCTGGAAGCACAGCGTCACCAAGTTGCTGGGAGAGGGTCGAGCACCCGCTGCGGTCTTGATCGGCGCCGCTCAAGCGCACGTCCACCTCTTGCTTGCTCGCCCACGGGTTGTCGGCCTCCACCCACATCGTGAGGGTGGCGCTGCCAAGGCAATACGTCGCAAGGTCCGGCTGCACGGCAACGATGCGCCACATCCGTTGGCCGCCGAAATCTTCGGCGTTCACGACGGCCCAATCCCATCCGAGGCCTGAGCCTTGCGCGTTCGTTTCAATCGGCGTGCTGCCGACGAGGTCCTGCAGTTCAACGGGTTGCATGAGCATGGAAAGTCCGGGAGCGAAGACCTCGAACGCGCCGAGGAGGCCGCCCACGCCATAGGTTGTGGTCGTACCGCCGACATAGCCTTCCAGATCGAGGGCCCAGTCCGCTTCGGTTCGAAGGACGGCTCGGTCGCTCAGTTCGGTCCACGACGTGAGGTCGAGGGTGGCCGATCCCGTGGCCGCCGCCGAACTGCTGGAACAACCCGTCGAACCCGGCACGAGGCTCGGGAGGTGGCGACGAACGGTCAGGTCCTCAAGATCGTACGTGGCCGTTTTTTCGACCGCCAGCCATTCTGCACCGTGCGCTCCACGCACGGTCACGCTGCCGAGCAACTCGGTGTCGCTGCCCTGCGAAGGGATGTCCAGCAGGCCGCCTTCGTTCACTTCAACGCGGCCATCGCCACCAAAATCGAGTTCCAGCCGGCAGATGTCATCGTCAATGCCGAGTTGCTCCACCACAGGTTCGACGAAGCCATCGGTCGCGACCAGATGTCCATCGAGGAGCAGGAAGTCCATGCCGTCGCCGTACCGCAAGGCATCAACGGTGACCGGATCCACCTGTTGACCGAACCAGTACCAACCCGCACCAGCGGCCAGGAGGACAAGCACGAGTCCCACAGCCACCCGCGGCGAGGCCGTCATGTCCCTGATGGTTGCGGGGGACCGGGGGGCGCTCTTCGGAAGCGGTACGGCAGGCGGAGGGACGTCCGAAGCCTCCACGGCAGCCTGGTGAGCGACCGCTTCAGCATCGTCCACGATGATTTCTGCCTCAAGGACCTCGGCCTCGAGCACC
>JALRLN010000050.1 GCA_023254445.1 Candidatus Poseidoniaceae archaeon
CGTCGCCGTCCAAGGCCGGCAGCGGGTCTACACGCTGTCCCTCGCTGCACGAGGTCAACTTCAATCGTGGGGCTTTCCGGTAGGTGAGGCCCAATGACCTGGTCGATTGCATGGTCCGCTCAGGTCACGGCTCCCGTTGCCTCCATCGAGGCCGGTCGGGGTTGGGTCGCCATCGGGCACGGACGACGCCTCACGATGCTGGACGATGCTGGCTCGCACCGCTGGTCCACCGAGGTGCTCTTCTCACCTCATCGTATGGTGGTTGCAGGACCGTACCTTGGCGTCCTCGCTGCGCATGGGTTCACCGTGCACCGCTTGGAGGACGGGGTGGCGCTGACCGAGGGGCGGTCGGCCACGCGGGGGTTCTCCAGCCTCGTGGCGCGCCCTGGCGGAGGGTGGATTGCAAGCGGCAGGGAAGGAGGTCTCCACCTGTTTTCGGCCGAAGGGCGTGGCCGTCGTCGCATCGACATGGACGCCCCTCGGGCCGTCCGCGGTGCGCTTGACCGCGACCACGCCGTTGTGCACGCCAAGGACGGTCAGGTGCACATCGTGCACCTCGATGGTGGCATGCCTCCGGTGACGCTTGGCGACACGTCGTGGACGTGGTCCTCGCCGATGGGCAGGGACGGCTTGTTGCTTCGCTCTGTGGAGGGGGTGCTGCACCGAGGCGCGCCTGGCCCTTCCGGATGGGATCGGCTCGATCGCGTTGACGATGAGGTGCTCGAGCCGGTTGCCGCCTGCAGAACCAGCCTTGGGTGGTGCGTGCTCGAACTCGACGGCCGGGTGCGTGAAGCGACGAGCGGCGCGGTGTTGGAGGGTTCAGATGGTGGTGTGGACCCGATGGCGTTCCTCGCGAGCGATGGCGACGCCACACTCGTGGGGGTCACGCGGAGCGGTTTGATTCGATGCTGGTATGGCGGTGAGCGAGCGCGCGTTGAACGTGAAGCTCGAAGGGCGCTGGCTGTGGATGGTGCGCGTCAGGACGACTGGGCCCTTCGACGCCGTCGCTTCGAGGCGGCGGTGGACGCCGAAGCATCCGGCGACTGGGAGGTCGCGGCAGAGCACTATGAGGCCCTCGGGCGAACGCAGGATGCAGCGCGCGTCCGAAAGCAGAGGGGTGAAGGAGCGTGATGGAGGACAAAGAGCGCGTGACCCCGGAACGCGTGCAGCACTACCTGGGCATCACGGCCCAGGCGCGCGCGAAAGCGACGCCGATTCCAGACGAGGGAACGTCCGAGCGCGAGGCGCTCGACCAGCTGCTTCGGATGGCCGATGACTACGCTGCCGATGCGGCCTACTTCATGCGAGAAGGGGACCTCGTTCGCGCCTTTGGGGCCATCAACTACGCCCACGCATGGATCGACGCCGGCGTGAAACTCGGATTGCTTGACGGGCACGACGACGACGTGCTGTTCACATTGCCTTAGGGGTCAATGCGTCGCAAGCGGTGGCCATCCACCACTTCGACGATGGTGACGCCGCTCTCCGCAAGCCTTGCTTTGAGCGCTCTGTCCACCGTCAACACCGCAGCACCTCGTTCCTTGGCGAGTGCCACAATGTGGTCGTCGGGATGGTCGAGGCCCGCCGGCGTGGGCACCACGGTCGCCCGAAGACGCACGAGGTCGAGCAACAACCCGCGTTCCGTTTGGTCGAGCCGCTCAAGTTCCGCTTGCACGCCGGCCGGGAGCACCCATTCAGGTTGGCCAAGCAAGGAGCGGAGCTCGAGGTCCACGTTGAGGCGTCCACGTGCGACGGCGACCCAGCCGCAGGCGTCAATGATCAGGTCCACGCTCCCACCTCAAACGATGGTGGCGTGGCCAATGAGCCGCCAGCGGGACCCCATGCGCCTCGAGATCGAGACACGTTGGCCGGAATCCGCACAGATGGGAAGGCGCAACTGGAGCACAGCGTGGCCTTTCTCCGAGGACTTGACCACGCCAACGGAGGTGGCCGTGGCGACGTTGAGCATGAGCATCTCGTTGTTGCGAAGCCGATGGATGGGCTCAGGGGCCTCTCCGTCGCCTGAAACCATCGTTGCCATGAGTTCCACCTCAACTTCGATGGTCTCCCTGACCTCGGGAAGGTCGCCCTTTCGGGCGATGACCTGTCCGCTAAGGTTGTCCGCGGTGGTGGTGGCGGGGTCCAGTCGCGTTGCGATCCCGACCAGGCCACCGGCATGCGCGGTCTTGAGGTCGAGACCGCCACCTTGGATGCTGGTCACCGTGGCTTCGATGGGCGTCCACGTGGTCTTGTTTCCCTTCTCTACCCTGCGTCCGGGGGCAATGAGCACCTCATCTCCCACGTTGAATGTCCCTTCGACGATGCTGCCGCCGATCACGCCGCCACGCATCTTGCCAGGGCGGGTGCCGGGGCGGTTGATGTCGAAGGAACGGGCGACGTGCATGAGGCTGCGGGCGTCCGCGCTTCGATCCGGGGTTGGGATGTAATGTTCGATGGCTGCGATGAGCACGTCGAGGTTGACGTCGTGGTGGGCCGAGACAGGGATGATGGGGGCGTCCTGTGCGATGGTTCCGCTCAGGAATTCCTTGATTTCGGCGTGCGATTCCAGCGCACGCTCTCGTGAGACAAGGTCGATTTTGTTCTGAACCACAACGATGTTGCGGATGCCGGCAATCTCCAGCGCCATCAGGTGCTCCCGGGTCTGAGGTTGAGGGCAGGATTCGTTGGCCGCCACCATCAACAGGGCTCCGTCCATGAGCGACGCCCCGGTGATCATGATCGCCATCAGCGTCTCGTGACCAGGGGCGTCAACGAAGGAGACCACGCGCTGAAGTTCGTTGTCTTGGTCTTCCCCACCGCCGGGGCGGCGCCCGATGGGGTAGTGGTCGCCACTTTCGGTGCTGTAGAACGCGGTGTCGGCGTACCCGAGTTTGATCGAGATGCCGCGCTTCCGCTCTTCGGAGTGCGTGTCGGTCCATACTCCAGACAAGGCTTGGGTCAGCGTCGTCTTGCCATGGTCAACGTGGCCGACCAGGCCGATGTTGACTTCTGGCTGGCGTGGGAGTCGACGCGCCATCGCTCCCACCTTTGCTGACGTCGACGAAGGCCCTCTCGGGTTCACTCCGCGGCCTGCTCCTCGTCCGTGGAGCCGAAGATCGCGTCGAGCGGCTTGTTGCCGGCTTCGACGACCTTGAGGTTGATTTGACGGGTGTCCTGCGTGACCGTGTTTCCGCGGAAGTTGCGGCGGCGTCGCAGGCCATCGGGGACGTAGCGGAACTTCCGCTTCTCGCCCTTCTTGTTCTTCATCACGAGCTTGTGGCCCTTGTAGCCGGTGGACGCCGTGACGAGGATGGACTGTCGCGAGCCGCCCTCGAGGTCGCGGCGCATCGGCGTGCCGGTCTTGTCCGAGCCGCCGGTGATTTCGAGTTTGTACCCCGCAAGGGAGGTCTCGCCCTCGCCAACGAAGATACCGTCGACGACATCGCCGATCTTCTTTCCGAGGAACTGCGCGTGGTTGTTGCCGCTGATCGGGACGTTGTACGAACGGCCCTTGCTGGCCGGGTTCGTGTCGTTGACGACAGCGATGAATCCTCCATCAGCCATATGCTCACCTACAGACAGGTGCGCGACAAGCGGCCTGTATTTATGCTCACCGCACTGAAAACGGGGGTCAGCGGAGCCGTCGTGGAATCTGTTCGTCGATCCTTGGGATGAGGTCACCGGGCAGGGCGGACGGCATCGTAACGTGCGTGGTGCGTCCTCGACCGTGCTCGACGGGAGCAACTTCGGTGCTGATCAAGCCACGGAGTTCGAGTTCCTTGACGATCTTCCAGATCGTGGTGTGGCTCCGTTCCTCCACGTCATGCTCTTCGCACACCACGGCATAGAGCTGGTCGATGTCCCCACTGGTCACGTGGTCGGCCCGTCGCAGGCGACGGCAGACGGCCAGCAAGACAAGGAGTTGATGCAGGCTGAGCTCGTCCACAAGCCCGTCGCCGATTGAACTGGGCATCTCCTTGGCCGCGCGGCGGATGTCGTCAGCGTCGAGTTCGCTGCGCCCGTCCCCCTCGGCGTTCCGCACCGCCGTTTCGAGCAGTTCAATGGCGGCCCGAGCGTCGCCTGTTGTCGCGGCCGTGTCGGCGATCATGCTCAGGTGTGCCTCCTGCCAGGAACCTGGGCGGAGGGCGAGTTCGGCCCGCTGCCGTGCAATGTCCGTCAACTCCTCGGGGCCGTAGGGTGGAATGCGGAGGTGGTTCGAGGCCCCAAGCCGGGAGATGACGGCGCCTTCGAGGACGTCGAGCACCTGTTCTTGGCTGATCAAGATCAGGGACAGCGTGCCCTCCGCATCGGCGTCCTCATCGATGCGCAGCAGGTGGTAGAGGATGTCGTTGCCCGCTCGGCGCAGCAGGTGATCCACCTCGTCCAGCACCACGATGAGATGGCCGCGGCGGGCGGCCACCAAGCGACGGATGCTGGCGAGCAGTTCGCCGCTGGAGAGGCCCCGGTCGGGATGACGGGCGTCCATCTGAGCGACGATCTTGTGCATCACCTGCATCGTGGTGTTCTCGTTGCGGCAGTTGATGTGGGCCACCGCGATGTCACGCGTCCCGGCGAGTCGACGGGACACGTCGTCACAGAACCGGCGGACGAGGCTGGTCTTGCCGCTGCCGACTGGGCCTGTGATGACCGCACGACCGGCCCCGGTCGGGTGCGCAAGGCTCGTGAAGCGGCTGGCAAGGCTACGTTGCACCTCGAGGCGCGCTACGAGCCGTTCCGGCAGGTAGTCGAACCCGAGCGGTGTTGGATCCTTGAGGATCAAACCCGCGCCGATGACCTCGAGGTAGTCCGACATGACATCGGGTATGCTCTGACAGCCGTTCTTGAACATACGCTCCGCGGCTCACGGAATCTCATCGAATTGGTACCCGTCGTTCCATTCTTTTTCGCCCAGCGCCACTTCAAGCTCGTAGGGCGTGATGAGGGGCTTGGCGTACTTCACCGCGTCGTCGATGGCGATCCGTGGGCAAGCGGTGTTGACGAAGGCGTCCACCGGGTAGAAGTCGATGAGTTCTGGCCCTACATGTTCGAGGGCGAGCAGGTACCCTCGCTTGCCGTGCTGCTCCAGCAAGCGCTTCATGCGCAAGGCGAGGGTGCGCCGCATCTGACCGGGTTTCTCCCCGATGAGGATGCCAAAGCGCTCGGCTTCTTGACTGGCCACGATCAACCCGAAGCGCTGTCGAAGGATGCGTTCGATGCGCTGAAGCGACATCTCCGTCGCATCGCCGGTGTACGGGTCCAGCATGGCCAACGGCTTGCCGGTATGGAGCACGAGGCCGATGGGATGGAAATCTCCACTGCCAAGGAAGAGGTAGTGGCCAATGCGGTCGTCGTCTCCTGAATAATTGCAACCGAGGACTTGACCAGGGAAGGTGAGCCGCGCTCCGCCCATAGGGACGACGACATCGAAGCCCGCGGCCTCCAAACGTTCGGTGAACTGGGGGAGCAGGTGGAGGTGCTGAATGGATCCAACAAGGCCGAGTTTTGTGTCCGTGAGGGTGGCTGAGCGGCCAACGGCATCGAGGAATCGGGCCTGTGCCTCCTCCTCGGTGAGGTCCTCAGGTGTTCCTTCCTCTCGCCTGGCCTCCGCCATGGCGCGGTGGGCATGGAGGAACGGGAGGACTGAGGCCAGGTCTGGGTCGCCATCGTAGGTGACGTCGATGAACTGGGTCGGCATGCCCGAATCGATGTTCATCTGGGAGTGGCCCATGTGCGCCACAAGTTCGACGCCCATCATGCGCATTTTGTCGTGGACGAGGTCGCATGCGCCGTAACACGGGTCAGCAGCGAGGACGACCTTTGCGCTCGTGTCCGTTTCGATGGCGTCCATCATTTCAAGCGCCTGCATCTTGAGGCCTTCAGGCACCTGCAAGGCGACGAGGCGGTGGTCGTCCGCCTTGATCCGTTCAACCAACTCGTCGAGTTGGAAGTCGTGACGGTCGAGGTCCATGCCTTGCCGTCGGGCGGTTCCGATATCAAGGCATGCTCGACGGAGCCCGAGTGACGACACGCCCGTCCTCGACATCGAGCGCGGTGAGCGCCTTGATCGAGACCTGAGGTTCTTCGGTCATGAGGCGCCTCAACCCATCGCCCTTTTCGACGATCACGACGATTTCAGAGACCACGGCCCCACACCGTCGGATGCCGTCGATGACGGCTCGCAGCGTGCCGCCGGTGGAGAGCACGTCGTCCACGATCAGGACCCGTTCCCCGGGCTTGATGTCGTTGAGGTACATCGCGCCGTTTGAATACCCAGTGCTTTGGTCAATGGTGACCTCGCCAGGAAGTTCGTAGGAGCGTTTTCGGGCCACGACCATCGGCATTCCGGTGCTCACCGACAGGGGTGCGCACAAGGGCAAGCCCATGGCTTCGATGCCGAGGATGAGGTCCACGTTGGACCAGTCAACGACCTGTTCAACGAGGTCCACGACGGCTCGTAGCACGTTGCCGTCGATGCGAGGCACGCCGTCCATCACGGGGTGGATGACGTACGGGTAATCGTCCCGCCAAATCAGCGGTGCGGCTTCAAGGGACGTGCGCAGGAGGTCCAAGGCGTCGTCCATGCCGGCGGGGGGACGGTCGGGGACCTTAGGCCTTGGCTCAGGCTTCCTGAAGGAACTCGATGTATTCCTCATGGGTCAGGAGGGCATCCTCGGTGTCGTCGTGCGGCTCGATGATCATGACCCAGCCGTCGTCGTAAGGGGAGTCGTTGATCGTCTCCGGGGTGCTCTCCAACTCGCCGTTGACCTCGACCACACGAAGCGAAAAGGGGGCGACGAAGCGAACGGCTTCGTACTCGGAGCGGATCGAGAAGAGGACGTCCCCTTCGTCGATTTCCTGACCTTGGTCAGGCAGGTTGACGCGCAGCACCGCACCCGTGTCCATCACCAGGAGGAACTCGGACAGGCCGATTTTCAGCGTCTCCTCTTGGTCGATGAACCACAGGTGGGCGTTCGAATACTTGCGGTTGTGGGCGATGGTGAACTCGATGTCCTCGTCGTCCATGGTCATACCTCACGGCCCGGCTCCAACATCCGGTATTTGAACCCGTCTCGACCCGGCGTTCGGCCAAAGCACATGCTTCAAGTGTCTCGGGCCGGTGCTCACAACGGGTGCGACGATGGACTTCAGGGAGACCGAAGAGCACGAGATGATTCGCGAGATGGTTCGGGATTTTGCGGAATCGGTCCTTGCCCCGACCGCCGAAGCCCGGGACCGTGACCAACGCCCGCCAAGCGACGAGTGGGCAACCTTCCTCGAGTACGGGCTTCAAGGCGTCACCATTCCCGAAGCCTATGGCGGCCAGAAACTGGACGACATCACCGAGGCCATCATCGTTGAGGAACTGGCGAGGGTCGACCCGTCCTTTGCCGTGATGTTCTGCGTCCACGTGGGGTTGTGTGCGATGACGATCAACCTCCACGGCACCGAAGCACAGAAGCAAGCCTACCTGCCTCGACTCGCCGCAGGCGAAGTGGGTGCGTACTCGCTGAGCGAAGCGGGTGCTGGCACCGACGCTGCCTCGATGTCGTGCCGTGCCAAACTCGCCGACGACGGCAGCCATTGGATCCTCAACGGCGAGAAAATGTGGGTCACCAACGGTGTCCAGGCGGGGATCTACGTCCTCTTCGCCAAGGACGTCGACCACCCCGAATACGGGGTGAAAAAGCACGGCGGTACAACGGCGTTCATCGTCGAACAAGGATTCGAAGGCTTCTCCGTCGGCAAGAAGGAGGACAAGTTGGGCATTCGCTCCTCCGACACGTGCACGCTCATCCTTGAGAACTGCAAGGTCCCTGCGGGCAACGTGCTGAAGGGTGCCGGCGAAGGCTTCCCCATCGCGATGAACGCGCTTGACAACAGCCGAATTGGCATCGCAGCACAGGCCCTTGGCATCGCTCAGGGAGCCTACGAAGCAGCGCTCAAGTACGCCCATGAGCGCGAGACCTTTGGCCGCCCCATCGCAAGCCATCAGATGATCACCGCCTACCTCGCGGACATGGCGACGCGCATCGACGCCGCACGGTTGTTGGTGTACCGGGCTGCCGCGGCAAAGCACCATCATTACGCCTCTGGAGGCCCACGCCATACGAAAGAAGCGAGCATGGCCAAACTCTACGCTGGCGACACTGCGATGTGGGTGAGCGAGCGAGCCATCCAGGTCCTCGGTGGGTACGGCTACACCAAGGAATTCCCAGTGGAGCGCTTCTTCCGCGACGCTAAAATCACCCAAATCTACGAGGGGACGCAAGAAGTCCAGCGTCTGGTGATTGGCCGCAGCCTGCGCTGAGCGTCAACCGATTCGGAACACAGGTCGAGCAAGCCCTCGATTCCATCCGGCCAAACTGGCTTCAACGGTGACGCTGCTCGAAGGAGAAGCGGCCTCCTCAGGGAATTGGAGGTCAACCATGCCGGCCTCGGTGTTCACGCCAACCGTTCGTCCCCTGCGCCATCCCGGCTCGCCGAGCAGCGTCCTACGGTCGTCCGTTACAACGCCTGAGATGAGGAAGCGTTGCCTGTTCGCGGCCACCGCCGCCTCGATTTCCACGCCCCGCCTGTTTTGCCCAAGGACGTGAAAGACCGAGGCGAGGTCGTCCACAGTGGCACCCTCCACGGGTGAGGGAGGGACGGGTTGCGTGGCTGCAGGCTCGGGCGCAGGCTCGTCGACGGCGATCTCGTTTGGGGCCTCCGGCGGGGGGTGCGTCGCCCCGACGTTATCGCTTTCATGCGATTGAGATGCCTCGACGGGCGCGTCTGCTGCCGTGTCGTCCGCAGGTTCAGGCTCCACCGGGTCGGCCAACAAGGATTCTGGCACGTCGAGGCCTCGCGCGGCCGCCCACCTCCACATCTCCCCTGAGGAGACCCGTCCATCGCCGCTTGCGTCCATGGAGGTCATCAAGAGGTCGAGGACCCACGCAGGTGGCTCGTGTCCAGTGGTTTCACGCACGACGTTTTCCAGTTGACCTCGGTCCACGTATCCGCCCCGTGCCTGCATGAGGTCGTCGATGGCCTCCATCGGCATGCCCGACCTCGACAGCCACACGACGAACCCGTCCTCGATGGAGGGTAGCCGATCGATGACACCAGCATCAACACCGCGGGCTTCCAGCCTTCGTCGCGCTTCCTTGCGGGCAACCTCGACGAGGATGTTGCTCATGACCCGCCAAAACGATGCCTCGATTTGAACATGTGGCCGTTGCGGCTCAGAGCCTCGGCCATGAGGCAACCGGCCCGTTCCACGGGAGGCGTCCGAGGTGTCCAAGCATCACGCCCTCGTCCACCACGTCCTGCTCGAGTTGGATGCGGTGCAACCAGGTCTTCAGTCGACCGAGTCGCTCCCCCTTCGACAAGCCAGTGTGGGCCATGATGGTGTGGCCATCAAGCAGGGGC
>JALRLN010000051.1 GCA_023254445.1 Candidatus Poseidoniaceae archaeon
CGACGGGGGCTTCCTCGAGGTTCAGGCCGACTGGGCGCAGAACATCGTGTGTGGCTTCGCCCACCTCGGCGGGCGCACCGTGGGCGTCGTGGCCAACCAGCCGAAGGTGCTCGCGGGATGCCTTGACATCGATGCCTCGGACAAAGCAGCGCGCTTCGTCCGCTTTTGTGACGCGTTCAACATCCCGCTGCTGACCTTCGAAGACGTCCCCGGCTTCCTCCCCGGAACGAGCCAAGAATGGGGCGGCATCATCCGCCATGGAGCCAAACTGCTCTACGCCTTTGCTGAAGCCACGGTGCCCAAACTCACCGTTGTCCTTCGCAAGGCCTACGGTGGCGCCTACGACGTCATGTCCTCGAAGCACCTGCGCGGCGATTACAACGTGGCATGGCCAACGGCCGAACTCGCCGTGATGGGGGCCGCTGGCGCGGTGGAGATCATCCACCGACGGCGCATTGCCGGCGCTCGCAATCCCGAACAGGAGCGCGAGCGGCTCACGACCGAATTCAACGAAGCCTTCGCGAACCCCTACACCGCCGCTGGCCTCGGCTACCTCGACGACGTCATCGAGCCCTCGCAGACGCGCCGGCACCTGTGCCGCGCCCTGGACATGCTCTCCGACAAGGAGGAGCTCCGCCCCGCGCGGAAGCACGGAAACATCCCCCTGTGAGTGAGCACGATGACCGACGAAGCCACCCTCCGCGCTGCGGCCATCATGGCCGTGCTCAGCCTCGTTGACGAGGGCAGCGGGCAGGCCGAGGTCGGTCGCCAACCCGGCGAGGCATGGAGCATGGACCACCGTCGTCAAGCGATGGGGCGAAGCAGCCGCATGCACCAGCAGAGCGCGAGGGCCCCATGGAGGTGACGTCATGAGCACAACCCGAACCGTGACCGTAGACGGCGAAACCTTCGAGGTCGTCATCAACGGCGATGGACCGACGTACAGCGTCGAGGTGGGCGGTCGTACCTTTGAGGTCGAGGTCCCCGAGGCCGTGGCTGCTCCAAAGCGACGCGGCGGAGGCGGTGGGAAGAAGAAGCGCTCAGGCACCGTGTCCTCGAGCATCCCCGGGAAGGTGGTGACCGTCGAGGTCAACGAGGGACAGCGCGTCGAAGAGGGTCAAGTCATCCTGATCCTCGAAGCCATGAAGATGCAGAACGAGATTCAAGCCCCTGTTTCTGGGACGGTGACCTCGGTCCAATGCGACGAGGGCGAGGCCATTGAGGCCAACGTGCCCCTCGTCGTCATCGAACCTGACCCTGAGCCGGCCGAGGACGATGCTTGATAGGTGTTGAAGGCGAGGTGGTACCATGGATGCGACACCCGTGTGCGATTTCCCAGGGTGCAGCGGACACGGGACCATCACCTCTCGGCTCTCGCCAGAAGGCTACCTTGTGGCCACGGGCAAGAAGGCGTATTCCTTCCGTGAAGCCTACCGGCGCTTCAACTACTGCGAGCAGCACCACGACGAACTGATGACCGGCGTGTGGTCACGCGTTCGGACCCCCGACGACAAGCGCGACGGGCACGTGGCCCCCACCGCGATTTGATGAAAAACGTGGATAGCCTCATACGGCAGGTCTGTGACCTTCCCTCATGCGCAACCTGCGGATGCGTCCCGTGCTTCTTGCCTTGCTCCTTGTCGCCTCGGCCTTCGCATACACCCCCAGCGTCGCGGCCGTTGGCTCGACCCAGTCCGACATGGGCGGCAGCGGCGACCTTCCGGACAACATGAGCAGCCCCACCTCCATCCCGAATTACATCTTCAGCGGCTCGCTGACGGGCAGCGGCGACCTTGTGTCCGGCACGGACGATTTCGACTACCTCCGTGTGGCGCTGAACGCCAACGAAGGGCTGGCGGTCCAGCTCGACTTCAACAGCGTCGACGATTTCGACCTCGCCATCTACGACGCGAACCAAAACTGGCTCGATGATTCGTGGGTGAACAACCCCGAAACGGTCACCACGAACGGGACCGCCGCGCACGGCGGCATGGTCTACATCGAGATCTTCGGCTATTCTTACGGCGGCTTCAACCCCGCCGGAACGTGGAACATCACCATTTGGAAGTTCACGGTCCAGAGCACCGGTGGCGGCGGTTCGGGCAGCCAATCGAACGGCAGCGCTCCGCCCAACCCGTGCACGGGGAACAACACGGTGAACCCGGACATCCTTGAGCCGAACGACAGCATTCAGGATTCCACGCTCGCCTCTGTGCTCCCTCTGGACTGCACCGGCCTGTCCATCGACTCCGCCACCGACGAAGATTGGTTCGAGGTCCAAATGGTGGCCGGGACCACCTACTACACCAACATCTCGTTCAGCCACAGCCTCGGCGACATCGATTTCGACTGGTTCGATTCGAGCGGAACCACCACGATTGGGGGCTCGTATTCCACGTCGAGCGTGGAGAGCGATACCATCGTGGCGACCAGCAACCAGACCACCTACATCGTGGTGTACGGGTACACCGGGTTTGGAGGCACGACCTTCGCGAACACCTACGACATCGAAGTGACGACGAGCAACCCCGGCGGCGGCCAGACCTTCGAAAGCGTTGACGTGATGGCCTACGCGAACGCCACCGCCGCCGACGTGATGTTCGATGGCCTGACGGCAGGAACGTCCTACATCACCGACGTCGGTGTGGTCTCGTGGCCCATCAACGCGTCCACCTGGTCCGTGGGCACCGTGAGCAGTTACTGGGTGAACGCCACCGGCACGACGGAATGGATCAATTTCACCTGGACCAACATCGAATCCGAAGGCTGGTACGGCCTTGCCTCGGAACTCTACGACGCGACAGGAACCGTCCTGCTCTCCGACGACGTGGACGGCGCCTACGTCGAAATGCTCGACGGGGGCCTGTCGGGCTCCACCATGGCCATGCTCGACGCCACGAACCTGACTTCTGGCTCGACCTACGACGTCTACTGGGAGGTCGAGGACACCGGCAACGGCAGCGTCATCGACTCGGGATGGTCCAACTTCACCGCCTCGTCCTCCTCGGAGATGCTGAACATCACGTGGACGAACCCCATCACCACGCGGACCCACAGTTTTGCGGCTGGAATGTACAACGCAACAGGCGAGATGATCGGCTTCCATGAGGACACCTTCGTGCCTCAGTTGCCGACGATCCGCATCGACAGCGCATCGGCGTCGGCCAACAGCAGCACCAACGACGTCGACCTGCGCGGCACGGACCTCGTGGTGGGCACCACCTACACATGGTACGCCCGATTGCTCGACTCCGGCAACGCGACGGTCGCCCAGTCCGGCAGCAGCAGTTTCACCGCGACGGCGCAAAACCAGTTGATCGACACCTGGACCTACACCACGCCCAACGGCAGCGGCACCTACTGCATCGCGGCCTTCATGTTCGATGCCAACGGGAACCAGTACCCCGGCGAGACAGACTGCATCACCTTCATCATCGACGACGACAACGACGGCGTCCGCAACGAACTCGACCAGTGCCCGAACACGGCTGCTGGGGCAACCGTCGACGCTTACGGGTGCTCGCTGGCCCAGACCGACACCGATGGGGACGGGTATTCCGACGCCGTGGACATGTTCCCGAACAACCCCGACCAGCATTGGGACACGGACGGCGACGGCTACGGCGACAACACGAACGGAACGATGGGCGACCTGTACCCCGGCGACGCCAGCCAGTGGGCCGACAGCGACGGCGACGGCTACGGCGACAACGCCTCCGGCACGATGGGCGACGCCTTCCCGCTTGACAGCACGCAATGGTCGGACAGCGACGGCGACGGATACGGCGACAACCCGAACGGCAACAACCCCGACCTCTGGCCCACCGATGCCTCCCAAGCGACCGACAGCGACGGCGACGGGTACGGCGACAATCCAAGCGGTACCATGGGTGACGCCTTCCCCACCGACGCCTCCCAATGGATGGACGCCGACGGTGACGGATACGGCGACAACCTGAACGGAACGACGCCCGACCTTTGGCCGAACGATGCCACGCAGTGGCACGACACCGATGGCGACGGCTACGGCGACAACCCCACCGGCACCGACGGGGACGCCTTCCCCTCCGACGCCACGCAGTGGGCCGACCGAGACGGCGACGGCTACGGTGACAACATGAACGGCAACAGCCCCGATGCCTTCCCAGACGAGGGTTCGCAATGGGCCGACCGCGACGGCGACGGCTACGGCGACAATCCGGTTGGCTTCGAGGCCGACGCCTTCCCCGACGACGCCACGCAGTGGGCCGACCGAGACGGCGACGGGCTCGGTGACGAGATCAACGGCAACAACCCCGACCTTTGCCCCGACACGCCCGCGGGCGAGCCAGTCGACGAGAACGGCTGCGCCGACATCGAGCGCGACGAGGACGAGGACGGCGTGACCGACGATGTTGACACCTGCCCGAACACCGACGCAGGGCTGAGCGTCGACGCGATGGGGTGCGCAGAAAACCAGCGCGACAGCGACCTCGACGGCGTCATGGACGCCTACGATGCCTGCCCGAATTCCCCTGTGGGCCGCACCGTGGACAGCAGCGGTTGCGCCCTGGTCGAGTTGGACACCGACGGTGACGGCATCGACGACGCTCGCGACCAGTGCCCCACGACCACGCCAGGCATGAGCGTGGACGGCATGGGTTGCGCTGCGGACGAGCGCGACACAGACGGCGACGGCGTCATGGACGCGGACGACGACTGCGCCTACACCGACGACGGCCTTGAGGTGGACGACCACGGCTGCGCGGACAACCAGCGCGACACCGACATGGACACGATCACCGACGACCTCGACGCCTGTCCCATGACCCTGAGCGGTACGGCCGTGGACGGCATGGGCTGCGCCGCGTACCAACTCGACGCGGACGACGACGGGATTTCCGACGCCATCGACCAGTGCGCGGCCACCCCTGCGGAAGCAGACGTGGACCTCGTGGGCTGTGCCGACATGCAACTCGACGAGGACGGCGACGGCCGCAACAACGCCGTGGACGCCTGCCCAATGACCCCAGCCGGCGCCGTGGTGGACATCCTCGGTTGCGCGAAAGAGCAACTCGACACGGACGGTGACGGGATTCACGACGGCCTCGACACCTGCCCGGGCTCGCCCGAAGGAGCGATCGTCAACGCCGACGGCTGCGCCAAGTCGCAACTCGACTCGGACAACGACGGCGTCTTGGACGGTCAAGACGCCTTCCCGATGAACGCCACCGCGGCAAGCGACCGCGACGGCGATGGGGTGGCCGACCAGTTCGACGCCTACCCGGACGATGGGCTCCGTTCCACCGTCGAAGCGGAAGGCAGCAGCACCGGCCTCGTTCTCGGCGTCGTGGCCATCCTCGTCATCGCTGGATTGGCCGGCCTGCTCGTGGCCCGCCGAGGCGGTGGTGCCACGGTCGCTGCCGGCTTGGCCGACACCAGCGCGATCGTCGACGCCGCCACCGAGCACGCCTTCGCCGACAAGTCCCTTCCCGAACTTGGCCAGGCGACACAAGCACCGGCCGCGGACCCTGTTCAATGGGAAGAAAACGGCGTGCATTGGAGCAAGGCGGCCGACGGCAGCCTGAGTTACTACGACGCCGCCAGTGGAGCATGGATGCCGTACCAAGGCTGAGGAGCGTTCCTGATGCACCTGCAGCGGTTGGACGACGGGGCGGAGACCTCCATCAGCGCCCTGTACATGCTGGTCGCCATCATGGTGATGTCCAGCATCGCCTCCGCCCTGCTCATTTCGATTCAAGAGCGTGCCATGACCGATGCACGTGACGCTGGGTTGCAGTCTGCGGACGCCATCAACGGCATTGTCTCCGTGCTCAGTTTGGAGATGTCGGAATACGTGGACGGAGCCGCAGGCGACACCTTGCACGTCGTGTTTGAATTGCCGCACCTGACCGCACCTATCCCCGAAACGTCCCTGACGTGGGTGATGCTGTGCAAGCGGGACTACGGCGCCACCGCCTCGGAAATCGGCTACACCGAAGGTGATTTTCTTGACGCGACCACCGTCCTCGACGACGGGCAAACGGCCGCCGCCATCGACGAATTTGAGGGCGACATGACCTACCACGCCTACATGACGATGGACGCGCAATGCGACATCGGCCCGGACTTTTTCGGCACCTTGGTCATCGTTGTTGAAGATGGCCGAACCTTCCAGATCTTCGTCGAAACCGACGGAAATCCAGAATCAGGAGAGGTCTTTCTCTGAGGTGAGGGCATGGAGTTGGAACACGACGAAGAGGCCGCCATTGGCATTGACTTGATCATCATGTACGTCGCGACGGTCATCATGATCGCCGTGATTTCCGCCACCATGATGCAGGTCGTGGAAGAACTGGCGCAGCAGTACCAACACACTTCTGCAGACGCAACCAAATCGGCGGCGACCCAGATCGTGGTCGTCGGGGCGTGGGTCGAAGACCAGTACGATGATTTCCTCTTCATGGTGGAGTACCAAGGCCAAGGCAAGGAAGTGGCACCCTCCGAGATCGCCTGGGTGCTCTGGTGCACAGAGAATGGGAATTTGCACTACAGAAGCGGCACGCTGGACGATTGGATCTCTGGGCCTCCTTCTGGCACGGGCGTGGCGTCGATTTGGAAGGTCGGGGACGAACCCACGAACACCGCGACGGAATTGATTCCAGGGGAGCGCTACTTCTTCGGCATCGACGGTGGGACGAACGATGCGCCCGGAGGAAGCCAATGTGGACCCATTTTCCTCGCGAACAACAACATCGACGCCCACTTGACCATCCACTTCCCGAACGGCGGTTCGTCCACGCAATTGCTTCAAATCGACGAATTCGTCACCGGGTATCCCGTCATTTGAGCCACAGGCGCCCCTGAAGGCATCGGCACGTGTGGCACGCCCCACGGATCCGATGGACCCTGAACGTCCACCCTTCGCACCACCGCTGAATCCACCGGTGGACAGAGGTGCGGGGACGGTTCAGGCGTCAGCGTCCTCTTCCGCGTCCTGAGCGGCCTTGATCATCGCTTCGATTTCTTCGTCCTTTCGCGCTGCACGGGCCGCTCGCTCGTCCTTGTCCTCCCGGCTGCGGTGCACGAGGAAGAGCGCGAGAACAGCCACCCAAAACAGGAGGAAGAGGGTGAAGGGGCTTGGGCCCGGCTCGGGGAGCACCTCGTCGTTCCCAGACGCCACAACGCAATCCCCGTCCTCGAGCCGTGCTCCGCTCACCGGCATGGAGGTGGCATTGCGCGGGTCGGAACCGCACGCCTCCTCGAGGTCGTCCGGAGCGCCGTCGTTGTCGTCGTCACGGTCGGTGGCCGTCCAGCCCTCAGGCCCGAGCACAGAACGGTCCGGCAGCCCGTCGCGGTCGAAATCTCCGACAAGGATGAGGGTGACGTCGGTCGAGGCCGAGCGCCCAATGGCAAGGTCCTCGGCCGTGACGGTGTACGCGAGCGTGACGTTCGTCACGTTCGCAAGGGAGAGGTTCAGCGCGGTGAGGTTGAGGTCGGAGAGGTTGACCTGACCGGACCATACGCCGGTGGTTGCGTTGAACAGGAGCCCATCAGGAAGGCTGGCGTTGAGCGACCATGAGGTCGGAGCGAAGCCGTCAACCGTTGGAGCAAGGGAGAGGCTTTCGTTCTCGAGGAGCAACCTCGTGTCGTTCTCGTACCGGAGGACAAGCATCTCAAGCGCATCGCACAGCCTGTCACCGTCGCTGTCCGAAGGCTTGGAGGACGGATCCAGCGGGTCGCTTCCGCACTCCTCTTCGACCTCGGATGACCATCCGTCCCCGTCAGGGTCGGCTTCCAACGCATCGCAGTACCCGTCTCCGTCGGCGTCGCCAGGTACGGAGGCCGCGTCCGTGGCGTCCGTTGAGCACAGCACTTCGTCGAGGTCGCCCCATCCGTCAGCGTCCGAATCGGCCGACAGCGGATCGCTGCCCTGAACGGCTTCCGACGCATCCGAAAGGCCGTCGTTGTCGTCGTCGAGGTCCTCGATGAGCGTGCCGTTGTACCCTTCCGGAAGGGCATTTGGTCGTCCATCCCCGTCCGTATCGTCAAGCACCGTGATGTTCACCTCGACGGACGTGCTGACGCCTGATCCGTTCGCCCAGAGCGTCCACGTGCTGCGAGCGCTCGCCTGCACGGGCACGCCACTCAACCGTCCGGTCGCGGTGTTGAACACCATGCCGGTGGGCAGGTCCGGTGCGATGGTCCATGCCTCGACGGCACCGTCCACCACGTTGGGCTGCCAGTACGCCATGCTCTGGTTGACGACCAAGACCAGGTCCACCTCGACCTCGAGCACGATAACCCTCGCCTGCACCTCGAGCGATACCTCGACGCTGTCGCTGCCGCCGGGGCCGGTCGCGGTGATGGTGTGCACCTGCCACGGGCTTGGTTGACGGGGTACCCCGCTCACGGTGCCCGTGCTGGTGTCGAAGGCGAGCCCAAGCGGCAATGCAGGACTGATCGACCACGTGAGCGTCCCGTCTTGGTCCAGCACGGTCGGAACGAGCGGGAGGCGGGGGTCCACCTCGTCCACAAGCAGGGAAAGGTTGGACGGGTCGATGGTCACGACGGGAGGCCGATGCACCACGCGGAGCGTGAGGTCCGTTGTGGAGGACCCACCGGTCACGAAGGCCGTGACCTCGAAGACGGTCGCGTCAATCACCTCGGTTGGTGTACCCCAGATGGTGCCGTTGTTCGTCCCGAACGTGAGACCTGCCGGCAGCGCCGGTGCGATGCTCCACGAAGTGATGGCTCCCGAGCCGGACACGGTTGGGGCGAGCGGGAAGGCGCTGGGGGCGCTGCCGTTGGTCAGCACGACCGTGGACGGGATGTATGCAATGGAGGGAACCTCGTCCACCACGGTAAGGGTCAGGGACGCTGCCGTTGAATCACCAGAGTTGTTCGCCCACACCGTGTAGGTCGTGGTGGACGACAGGACCGCCGGCACCCCCCACACGGTGCCGTTTGAAGGTCCGAAGTTGAGCCCGGACGGCAATGCGGGATGGATGGCCCACGTGGTGATCGCCCCTGGCCCTGTGACGACCGGGGCCATCGGAAGGCTGGTGCTTGTGGTGTTGACGGTGAGCACGAGGCTCGAAGGAACGTAGGACACGGATGGGATCCGAGGGTGCACCACGATGCTCAGCGTGGTTGTGGCTGAGCCACCCGAATTGTTCGCAAACACGGTGTAGG
>JALRLN010000052.1 GCA_023254445.1 Candidatus Poseidoniaceae archaeon
GCCAAGGTTGGCGGACGAACCTCAAGGTCGCCATCAACGAAGGTGGTGACGGCCGCGCACACCGCTCCGAGCAACGCTCCGTCGACGCCGGTGTGCACGTCGTCCGAACCGTTGGCCTCGTTCTGAAGCAGGTTCGCCACCTCGGCCTTCGTCAAGCGGTGTTCCATGATGGCAAAGGCGGGGAGCCGAGCCTCAAACCGGGGGCGCTGACCCGCATAGATCCAGCCGCCGCGGTCGCTGCCAACCCACGCCGTCCCCTCCTCGACGTGAGCAAAGTCGAGCGGACCCAAGCGCATCCGGATCACGCTCGTTCGAGCCGTTGCCGCATTTCGCCAAACCACGTCATGCCTGCTTGGTGGTCTTGAAGGTGCTGAAATTGCGGGTAATCCGCAGTGGAGCGAACGTAACCGTAGGCGGCCAGGTCAACGAGGTTCGGCTCCTCGCCTCCGAAGAAGGGCGCTCCATCGAAGGCGCCCGTGAACTCGCTGAGGAGGTCGTGCCACAGCGCCTTTGGCGTCCGTCCGTCCCGCTTCACGCGACGGCGGGCGATGAAGCCCCACATCACGGGGAAGCCTGCCCACGCATACAACCGCCTCGAGAAGAACCCGAACCGTTCCAACCGTGAGACCCTGAGGGTGGTTTTCAGGGCAGCACCAAGGCTTCCGTAGAGCAAGGGGACGGTGGCCTTGGAAAAATGCTGGTCGACCCAAGCGAGCCACTCCTGCTGTCGCTCGTCGCTCGCGTCGTGGAGGCGTCCTTCGTTCCTCGACCGGTCGAGGTGCAGCATGATCGGCGTGGAATCGACCACAACGGTGCCGTCCTCGTCGGTCCAAACCGGAACCTTGCCCCAGTCGCCTGCGAAGGCGAGGTCCTTCTTGGTCCGCATCGGGTTGATTTGCACCATCTCGGCTTCGATGCCGAGGTGTTCGACCATGGCTCGCACCTTCCAACAAAAGGGGCAGGTCTGGAGAAGGTGCAGCGTGGCTGCCATGGTTCTGGCTGCTGCACGCCCCGTTTCAAGCCTGTTCTTCGTCCGCTTCGGGCGTCCATCCGGGTTGCCAAAACGCCAGATGGTCCAACCACATCAGCCATGCATCATCGTCGTCGTTGAGGAGGCGGTAGGCCCGACGCTCCAAGCCGAGGTGTCCGGCGTCGTCGAGGATACCAAGACGGTGTGCGTCACGCCATTCGACCTGAAGTTCCCGAACGAGGATGCGTCCGGCCTCAGGACGGTCGTAGCATCGCTCGCAGGCGTCACGAAGTTCGTTCAGCCAGCGTCGCGTGTCGCGACGAAGCGGTGCCGTGTGGTCCCGGTCGGTACGATGACGACGGGTGAAGGGCCACCATCCCATGGTGAGGGCGGGGCATGCCTCCACTTGAGGTTGGCCCGACGAAGCAGCCTTGGTCTTCCATCTGCTGGGCGAAGCATGGGCCGAGTCGTGGTTCACCTGCATGGGCGTCCAAAGGAGCGCTCCATGGCGGACGCCATCGGGGTCTACGCCTCGCGCTTGACACCACGTGGCGTCCGGATCGAGACCCACGCGGCGCGCACCACCGTTGAGGCCTACCTCGCGAGCGTTCCTCCTGCGGCTCGCATGGTGCTGCTTGATGAACGTGGCTTCCAGCACGACAGCGCTTCATTCGCCGAACAGATGAACGCGTGGCAACTTGCGAGCGAGGACGTGCACCTCATGGTGGGCCCAAGCGACGGGTGGGAAGGGCATGGCGAGGGGGCAGATCGAATCTCGCTGTCACCGATGACCATGCCGCATGAACTCGCGGCCGTCGTCCTCGTGGAGCAGGTGTACAGGGCGACCGAAATTCTTCGAGGAAGCGCCTACCATCGCGCCTGAACCGTGGCGTGTGAAGCAGGCTGAAAGGGAGCACAGTTCTGCGGTAAACATGGGGCCTTTCGCGAACGAGACGGCCATGGTCGGCCTCGTTCTTGCGCTGTGCGCGGCGGTCGGCCTTGCTCTGCTGTCCTTGTCGAGGAAGCAACCCTTTCCCGAACCGTCACGACGCTACGGCAGTGTTGTGTTGGGACTCGCCCTGTTGCTCATGGTGGGTACCTCAGCACCTCGCCCTCCCGGGCTTGATGGCGTGCTCTGGGTCTCCGCACTGCTCGGTGGATTTGGGGTCGTGGTTGGGCTTGCGCACATGGTGCGCACGCGCCGGGATGTGGTGGTGGCCCCCCTCTCCGGCGTCCTGCTCTGTGCAGGGGTCGGCGGACTCATGGCCCGTTCGTGGTCGGACTTGACCACCCTTGAGCAGTGGGTGGATTTCGTCGCCTTGGTCCTGTTGACCATGGGTGAAGTGTACCTTGTGTTCCGCGGGCTCTTGATTGGAAAACTTCCGCTCGCGTGGAGCCAAGCAGGCCTCGTCGCCTTGCAGCGTGGTCATCTCGAGGGCTCCCGTGGGGCCATCGCGTGTTTTGAACGGGGTTGGGCCGTGGACGAACCTCACCTGAACCCGATGGCGTACCTGGCCCTCTCGCGGATCGAAGCGGCGCTCGGACGCAGCACCGAAGCCGAAGCATGGGCCACCTCGTTGGCGTCCAGCGGTGGAGAGGCCGCCGTGGCTCCCGAATGGATCTTCGCGGTCGAATCCGCACTGGTGCAGCACGTCCCGGACGCCGCTTTGCGGTGGCCAAACCAGGAAGCATCGTGATGCTGGAGACCGTTGGCTTGATACGTTCAAAGGTCCATGTTCTACCATGGAGAAGGGTGCTGAACGGGCAACGTTGCTGTGGTACGGGCTGTTGGTCTGGTTCGCCGCCAACCTCCTCTCGCAATCGCTCTACATGGGGACCTACGGCGTTCCGTACGATGCCGAAACCGTGATCCGGGCACTTGGGCCATACTATGTCCCGATCCTTTTCCTTGAATCCCTGGCGTGGATTGGCGTTGGGGGTTGGCTGCTCCGCTCCACCCTGCGTCGCCGTCCTGGGTTCGAACCCGCAGGCGGTGGCGTGGCGCACGCGGTGGATTGAAGGTCCGTCCGGAGTGGTAGGTGTGCAATGACGTGGGATGAGCGGGCCCTCCGTGGACGGCCGATGCCGCCCGCTTCGATCGCCAGCACAGGGCTGGTGGGTGTCGGCCTTCCGAGGCGCGCGTTTCTCGTTTCAATTGAGCAAGCGCGCGGTTTGCTGCCCGGTGCTCGACGTCGTCTGGCCGTGCTGCAAGCCCTCCATGACGAGGTCGGTGCCCTCGCGGAGGAGATGGAACACCTCCTGCAAGGCGCTCCGCCAGAATCCGATGACGTGCAAGAGGTGGCCACCTTGATGGCCAGCACCATCGAAGAATGGCAAACGGAAGTCACCCGCCTGGAGTCGACCGGAACGCACGTTCTGAGCCTCGATCCCGGCCGCCTTGTGTGGTACGGTGTGGTGGATGCACACGTCGTGGCCTTCGGTTGGCAGCAGGGCGAGCCCGGGATTGAATGGTACCACGAGTTGGACGAGGGCTTCGATGCTCGCAAACCCTTGATAGAGGCTTGAACGGAGCCGCTGACATGGTCCGAATCACCAAGGTCCACACCGGAACCGGTGACGACGGTACGACCGGACTTGTGGACGGCAGCCGTCGGTCAAAGGCCGACCTTCGCTTGGAAGCCGTAGGGGGCTGCGACGAGGTCAACGTGGCCTTGGGTTTGGTCCGGGCCGCCGTGGACGGCCTCCCCTCACAGCACGCCGATGGTGGTTCAAGGTCCAACGTGGTGCGGGTTGGTGCTGTGGTCACGGCAGCGTTGGACCGAATTCAGAGCGAAGTGTTTGACCTTGGAGCCGAACTCGCCACACCTCCGGGCAAGGTCCCAGAAGGCATGGCGGTGCTCGAAGCGCGCCATGCCGATGTCTTGCTGGACGAAATGGACGAGATGCTTGAGGAGCTGGCCCCCCTCTCCAGCTTTGTCCTGCCCGGCGGTTCTGACCTCGTGGCCCGCCTGCATCTCGCCCGTGTGCTGACCCGACGCCTCGAACGAACAGTTGTGCAGTTGCGCGACAGCGAGGTCAACGGCGCACGTCCTGTGGTTTTGGTCTACATCAACCGGCTGTCGGACTGGTGTTTCGTGCTTGGCCGTTGGTGCTCGCATCGGCTTGGTGAAGCCGAAGTGGTCTGGCGCCCGCTTGCCCAACGTGGTACGGACGACGGGGTGAGCGGGATGCTGCGCCGACAGCGCGACCACGACACCGATGTTGAGGGGCTCTGATCAGTCACGCCCCAGCGCCCGCATCATGTCGCGTGCGGAGCGAAGCACGGCGCGGCTTTCTTCGTGGCTGAGCACCTCTTCGGCCTGCTCCCAATCCAACCAGAGGTGCCCCCGATGTTCGTGGGACAGGCGCACCTCGAGCGTTTCGGTTTCAGCGAGAAGCCAATGCACCTCTTTGTGAACCAGCCGTCCTTTGTGTCGAAAGGAGTAGGTGCTCCGGTCCTGGAAGGCGTCCACGAAATCAAGGTCAACGATGCCTGTCTCTTCTTCCACCTCTCTCCGGACCGTTCGACGATGGTCACCTCCGTCCCGGTCTTCGACGTGCCCCTTTGGAAAGTCCCAGTGCCCTTGCGGGTACTGCAGCAGCAGCACCGCCCCGAGGTTGACCAACACCACACCGCAGGAGGTCTCCATGCCGTCGGCTTCGAGGCACCGCTGATGGCCTTTCCGACCCCCTCGGCACCTTGATGCCCTGCCTTTTCCCCCCCGGAGACATGCCGACGTACGACCGCATCGTTGCCGATGCGGACCTCGACGGCCTCTGTGCTGCGGCTGTGTTGAAGCAGGCCCTGCCCGAGGCGACGGTGCACTTTGCCCATCCCGCCTTGGTTCGAAGCGGTCACCTCGATGACGTGATCGATCGACGCACGGTCATGGTTGACCTTCCGTTCCACCCTGCGTGCGGTTGGTACGTGGACCATCACCACACCAACCGCCCGAACGAACGCGAAGCCGCCGTGTTTCTCGAGGCGGGCGGGCGCCTCGATTGGCAGGACGCCCCGTCTGCGGCGAGGGTGGCCTACGACCTGATGTCGCCTGAGCATCCTATGCCGCACCTCGAGGCCATGATGCCCTTTGTGGACGCCTTGGATTCTGGCGGCATCGAGCGTGCTGTGTTCCTCGAGGACGGCCCCTTGGTGCGGTTGTCGCGGTGCCTTGGCCTGCTGAACGAGCCCTTCATGCACCATGTGCTCGTCCTTCTTGCGAGCGGTGCCGACAGCGAGACGATGCTGCAGGATCCATGGGTGGCCGAGACCGTCGCTGCCGCCAAGCTGGACCGGGAGCACGCGCTGTCCATGGTGGAGGCCAACACGACCGTCATCGACGGGCTGGCGGTGTGTCGCCTCGACGGGCAAGCAGGTCGCGTGTCCGGGTACCTCGTCACGGCCCATGTGGGGGAGGCCGCCGATGCGTGTTGCATCGTGCACGGTCACGTGGACGGGGCCATTGACCGTGCGGACCGCCCCGCCCTTTCAGCGTCGTTCTACGCGAACTCCTTCCACCACGACCGTCGGCGCGTGGACCTCTCGCGCATGGCCACCCTGCTGGATCCGACCGGTGGCGGCCACGCGAACGCGTGTGGGTGCAGGGTGCAACCGCTCGATGCCGACGGGAGGGTGCAGGACCGGGCCGTGGAAGCGGCCGACGTCGAACGAAACCTCGAGGCGTGGCTTGACCTGTGGCGAAGCATGCACGCCGAGGCGGCTCATTCCTCGGAATGACCGTCCCGGTGGCGTTCCAGAACGGCAAGCACGTGGTTGACGTCAAGCCGAGCAGGCGTTCGTGACGTGGCAGCAGCGTGCCGTGCAGGCTGAGGAAGCCAGGAGGGCGACCACCAGTTCCACGAACCCATCAGGCGCATCGCGGAAGGCACCACGAGGGCACGGACCAACGTGGCGTCGATGAGGATGGCCAAGGCCAGGCCGAACCCGATTTGCTTGATGATGACGATCGACGACAAGCCGAACGCGGAGAAGACGACGACCATGATGGCCGCTGCACCGGTGATCAGGCGACCGGTCCGCTGCAGCCCGTTCGCTACCGCCAGCGTGTTGTCTCCTGTGCGCTCCCATTCTTCGTGAATGCGGCTCAACATCAGGACTTCGTAGTCCATCGAGAGCCCAAACACGATGCAGAAGATGAGCACCGGATTGGTCACGTCGATGGGCTGGGCGGAGAAATTCAACAGGTTTTCACCAAAGCCCCATTGGAAGACCACGACCAGCATGCCGAAGGAGGCCGTGAGCGAGAGGATGTTCATGGCGATGGCCTTGAAGGGCATCACGACCGAGCGAACCTGAAGGAAAATCAAGAGCACGGTGGCGCTGAGGATGAACCCGATGGCGAGGGGGAGGTTTTCGCCGACGGCGTTCAGGATGTCTTGGTTGTAGGCGGCAAAACCGCCAACCATCATGGCACCGTCGCTGGCTCCGAGTTCGTCGAGCAACGTTTCGGCTTCAGCTCGAACGTCAACAACAACCTCGCGCGAAGCGGGGCTGGTTTGCTCCCCTTCCATCGTGAAGGCAAACCAGGTGACGCCTTCTGCAACAAAGCGTTCCTGAAGCGCCTCTCGGGCGCCGACCGTTGCCGGATCAAGGTACGCCTCAGGCGTCGTCCAGAACGCCACGACGTCGTCCGCGCTCATGCTGGCATCGGGCAGGCCCGGGCCCACCACGGTGGTCACCCGTTCGTCGTCCAGCAGGTCCGTCATGTGGGCGTGCAGGACCCGCAGGCTGGCCTCGCTCAGCGGATCGACGTCCCCGATGTCAAGCACGACGATGCCAGCGTTTTGGCTGGCTTCCGGCCACAACTCATCGATGAGTTCGAGGCCTTGCCTGGCTTCGTCCTCCGGCGGCAGTGCACCGGTCCCAGAAAGCGAAAACTCGGCGAAGATGAAGGGGATGCCCGCCCCGACCAACAGCAGCACGACAGGGATGAACACGGCCCAAGGTCGGGCCATGACCGTCGTTGCGATGGTGCCCCAGAACCCTTGTTCATCGTCGCTGTCCATCGCGAACGAGAAGGGAATGCGAACCGATTCAATGCGTGGGCCAAGCACCGCCATGAGGGCCGGCAGGCTCACCACAGCGTACACCATCGCGATGGACACCGCGAGGGTGCCGCCGAGCCCAAGCGATGGGAGCGCGGTGTGCTCGAAAAACAGCAGGCCCATCAGGCCCACCGCAACCGTGACGCCAGAGAAGAGGACGGCTCGGCCCGCGGTGGCCACGGTCATCGCCGTCGCGATGCGTGCATCCCTCCCGCGCCGCACCTCTTCGCGGAAGCGGTTGACGAGGAACAACGAGTAATCGATGGAGACACCGATCCCGATGAGCGAGATGATGTTCAACGCGTAGTTGTTCAAGTCGGCAATGTGGGAGAGCCAAATGGTGACCCCCACGGCCGAAAGGACCGTGAAGACCCCGACGGCGACGGGAAGCAACGCAGCAACGAGGGAGCCGAAGACAAGCCCGAGAATGATCAGCGATAGGGGGGCCGAGATCATCTCTGCCTTCACCAAGTCCACGTGAATGCGGTGCTCGAAGGTGTAGTCGACGGCGAGGCCGTCGGTCACCCAGCCATCGAATCCGGCAGGTGCTTCGAGGTCTTCCGCCACGGTGCTGAACAATTCCTTCGCCTCGCTCCGGGGCAGGTCGATGCTGACGTAGGTCAGCGCCCAGAACCCGTCGTCGTTTGAGGTCACCCGGTCGTCACGCACGGCTTCTGAGACGGTCCACGAGTGATTGACACGAACTTCTGGATGGCTTGAGAGCGGGGCCAGCAAGTTCTGCACGGCCTCTTGCCATGCCGGATCGCTGTCGTTGAGGGTCGCATGGTGCATGAGCACGACAAAGGAGGAGGCTGCGCTTTCGTTTCCGGTTGAAAACGCGGCATCGAGGGCGTCCCCAGCGAGAAGTGACTCGACCTCGCCCTCGCCGTAGGATTCCGCCCAGTCGGCCCCGGTGGTGGCCAAGCCCGCCAGGACCACGCAGAGCAGCACGGAACCAACGAGCACGAGCCGGGCCCGGTCATGGATGTGAAGGCCAATCCGGTACAGCAAACGGTGTTCGACCTCAGAAGGGTCGGTTGCACCTTCCATGTGCCGCCGCGTTCGGGCGCGGTATTTAGTGAGGTGTATTTCTGGAATCACGGTCCACCGAGCACCATGAACGTGTAGAGGAAGCCAAGGAAGGCGTGCAGTCCAACGAGCACGAGCATGAGGTCAGCAGCGCGACCGTGCACCGTCCGCTGATGCCCGAAGGACTGCCCCGCCTCCATCGATTCAAGCGTGCGCCGGCCGTGCCGTACGGTCGTCCAGAGGATCCACAGCCCCACCGGGCCGCTCCAGCCGTGGAGGCTCTGCGGCATCAGCATCGCCGTGACCTTTCCTTCCTCCACCACGCCCACAGCGGCCCGCGCCAGCATGGCGACCACGACAACACCAACCGTCGCAAGAAGCAGGCGTTCTCCGTCTTTGACGTGCTGCGCGAGGGCCTGTTGCCGTGCCTCGCCTCGAAGCGTCCCTCCCGCTTTCCGCCACCCGTGTTGGCGCACCAGCCAGAGCACGATGAGCAGCGCCAGCGCCGGGTGCACCAGAAGCAGGAGGGTGCTGATCGTCTCCATCGTGGTCCCGAGTGCGCCTCAACGTCGTGGCCTCAAGACGTTTCGTCCAGAAGCGCGAGCCAACCTTCGTGGACGGTGGATTGAAAGAGCGCCGACCTTGCCGGAGCACCACCGGGTGTTCATCGTGCAGGAGCGGTATCTGGCGGCCTGCCTCGAGGCTGGCTTTGCCAAACCGATGCTCGCTCGCCAACGGCTGGCCGTCGTATCGCGCGAGGACGAGTTCAAACTGCTCGAAAAGCCGTGGCAGGGAATCCTGCTCCTCGCGCTCAACGAGATCGCACCTCCGCCGGCGGACGACGACGAGGACGGTTCCGCCCCGATGCGAGGGGCACGCCAGATGCGTGGCCGAAGGGGTGGGCGAAACGCCCGCAGTTCGTCCTCACCTCTGGACAACCTTCCGACCGCCGAGGTGGTGGCTGAGAACGACGCGTTCAGCCCTGCCTTTGCCTTCGCCGTCCTTACCGCACGGAAGGGCATGGAATC